>JANQGB010001222.1 GCA_028277545.1 Phycisphaerae bacterium
CGTCTCGGGCGAAACGACCCTCCGCCAGGCGATCGTAGATCGACTGGGCCTGCTGCAGCGATTTGGAGCCTTCGCCTGGTGCGATCGAGTGAGAGGTGACGTCGAAGCCAGCTTCGCCGAGCGAAGTCGCCACTCGCTCTGCGTAGAGTGGTTCCACCGTCGTATCCGTGACCAACATCACGCGCCGGCCACTCAGGATCGGGGCCAGCAGGCCGCCGCTGGTCTCGAGGATGCCGGCACCGATCTGAACATGCGTTCGGATGCGGCCAAACTCGATGTCAAATCGACTCACGCCAATGCACTCCAACCAGGCTGGGACGAGGACAACAGGTGGCTACCATAACAAGGGCGTCGTCACCGGGCCACCACCAGTCGTCGCACCGGCGCGACTCCTGCTCCGGCAGCAGATTCTCTATAAAGCCTAAATCTCCCTAGCTGCCAAACGGGACCGGCGTGGAACCTCTCTCGTCTTCGGGGCGTATACAGGGGACGAGGGAGCCTCAGGCGGACATGTCCGGCTTGGCCCGGATTTCGTCTGTATCCTTCGCCAGGAAAACGAATTAGTGCTTTTACCGGACCAACGCGACTTGGAGAGTGCCGCTGACGGCACCTCGCTGCGGTTTGACGAGTTGACCCTTGTAGGTTAGAATCCCGCTCATGGCCCGGTCAGTAGCGGCAAAACCCGCCAGAAAAACAACGAAGAGCAGCCCACCAAAGGCACCAGTCATCCGTACCTTTAAATCTGCGCTGAATTGGCTGAATTCTCTGACGGACTACGAGCAAGTCTCGAAGCCCGTGTATGATTCCGCCAACTTCAAGCTGGGGCGGATGACCCGGCTGCTGTCTGCGCTGGGCAATCCGCACCGCGATCTCAAAACCATCCACATCGCGGGCACCAAGGGGAAGGGCAGCACGGCCACCATGGTGGCCCGGATGCTGCAGAACAACGGTTATAAAGTGGGTCTGTATACTTCGCCCCACCTTATCACCGTGCGGGAGCGGATTTCGGTCAACGACAAGCTGATCGAGGAGCCCCGCTTCGCCAGGGCGGCCCGCCGAGTCGTGGAAGCGGCCGGCAAATCACCCAAGCTGACCTTCTTCGAGGCCGTGACCGCCATCGCGTTTTGTTACTTCTCCGAGCAGAAGGTTCAGATAGGCGTTATTGAAACAGGTCTGGGCGGACGGCTGGACTCCACCAACGTGATCAAGCCGGAGGCCTGCGCCATTACCAGCATCAGCCGGGACCACACCTCGCAGCTCGGCGTGTCGCTGGCGTCCATCGCCGAGGAGAAGGCCGGCATCTTCAAGGCTGGCATTCCGGTGGTCAGCGCCCCGCAGCCCCCCGAGGTGAAGGAGGTTCTGCGTGATGCGGCGGAGCGCAACCGCTCCCCGTTCCGTATGACAGGGGAAGATATCCCCTTCAGCTACCGGTTTGAGTCGTCGCGAGCATTCGGACCACACACCCGGCTGAGTTTGACGACCGATGTCAGCCGATTCGAGCATTTGCCAGTCCCGCTGCTCGGCGAGCATCAGGCCATCAACTGCTGCGTGGCGCTGAGCATGATCGACACGCTCAAGGGCCGGGGCTTCGAGATTGACGACCAGAAGGCGATGGCCGGCCTG
>JANQGB010001226.1 GCA_028277545.1 Phycisphaerae bacterium
TGGCGGGTGGTGGTCTCCGCCCGGTTGCACACGCCGCGAAACCCGCTACGACACAGTGCCTGTCTACGGCACCAACAGCCAGGGCCAGACGGTTCTGACGGGTTTCAAACAGGTGCCCTACACCTGGACCAGGCACGACGCCTTTGTTGAGTGCCAAGTGGTAGTCATAGACACCACGACCGGGCAGCAGATAGCGGCAGTGCATGATCCGACCAACCTCTGGGCTGAGGGACGCCCGCCGAGCCACTTGCCGCCAGACGTCCTGCGGGCCGCCGAAACCGACCAGGTCAAACGGATCGTCAGGGAAATCGCCGTGACCCGAACGCGGATCAAGCTCAAGGGTACGGTGCTCAAGACCGCCATCGACTTCTACGACCAGGAGTGGGATTGGGAGAAAGAGATCACTGCGGACACCGAGCAGTTCTTCCTGGTGGTCAAGCTGCCGGCTGAGGCCGACCGGAACAACTTCAAGCTGACCATCGTTCCCAGAGATGGGCGGGAGGTCCTGGCCGAGATGCCCCTGGTCTGGAATAAACAGTCCGAACGCAAAGGTTTTCGCTTCAAGGTTCAAACACTGATGGACAAGCACGGCGTCGGCGAGTACACGGCCAAGCTCTACTCCGGCGCCGAGCCGATCGCCAAGTACCATTTCAAGATTGTCGAGGAGAGCTGACACTGCGGGCGGTCGCAGAGTATTCCTCAACGGAGCGAGTCCTGCCGCCATGGTAAGCCAGGCAGGGTCGGACGATTCTTGCCACCTCAGTGCCAACGGGGCTGTCAAGTTGGCTTCTGACCCGCGCCCCACAAACCAGGCAAAAATACCGTCAGCAACTGGCGGGCGTGTCGTTTTCAACCCAGAGAAACTGGGAATCAACCACTCGGCCACTTGGTTCGGCTAATGATGGAGTGAACGCCGTCACCATCCGCAGGCGACGGCAGGCCGGACAGGGGTAATGACAGCCACGATCAGGGAGTCGTATCGGCTCCGGTTGGAGTACGCGACCAGATGGCGCCTCGAAATCGCGGCAGCATGCGGGTGAAGATCAGGAAGGTGAGCATGAACGAGCTAAACCGTCTGGGAGGCATCCTGGTCAAAGGTGCACTTTGGGGCAGCCCCGCCACGGGATTGCCCGCCAAGAGCCAAAACAGTCTGGCCGACATCCTGATGACGGGAAAGATTGTCGGCAGTACGCAGCGGGACTACGACGCGGCCCACCGCAACTGGCTGGGCGAAATCCTGCTGACGGGCGCCATCCTGGGGACTCACGCCTGACGCATAACCGCCGTTGTTGCGCCAACCTTGTCCGACGGGCCTCGCGCAGTGCAGGCGTCCTACGACGCGATGTGCTTGCTGTACGCCCTGGCATCCATCAGGCCGCCCAGGGCATCGAGGTCGGCTGCGTCCACCTTGATAATCCAGCCGCCGTCAAAAGCATCTTCGTTGACCAGGTTCGGCGTATCCAGCAGCGTCTCGTTGACCTCGACGACCCTGCCCGTGACCGCGGAGTACAACTCACTGAAAGCCTTAACCGACTCGATACCGCCGCAGGGCGCGTCCGGACCGACCTCGCTGCCCACCTCGGGCAGTTCAACATAGGTGATGTCGGTCAGCTCATCGGCGGCGTGCTGGGTGATGCCCACGGTAACCGTGTTGCCCTCCGCCAGAAACCACTCATGGGTCGAAGAATACTTGCGATCAGTGGGAACGGTCATGGAATGCCCCTGTGCTTGCTGTGTCCGCCTCTTTGTCCCACGCCGGCATCCGCCCGATGGACCGGGCCGGCTTGTTCAGTTCTTCTATCGTTTCGGACGCTTGTAGAACGGCAACGGAATAACCCTGGCGGCCGCCTTCCGGGCTCCGAAGTCGATCAGCAGTTCCGTGCCTTCGGCCGCATACTCTACGGCGACCGAAGCCATGGCAATGTTCTTACCGAGGGTGGTGCTCATCGTGCCGCTGGTCACCTCACCTATCCTGGTGCCGTCCGCCATAACCCCGGTGTGCGTCCGGGCGATGCGCCGACCTTCGAGCTCCAGCCCGACCAGAGATACCTTGAGGCCATCTTCCTTGAGCCTGCGCAGCGCCCCGGCGCCGATGAAGTCCTTGCTCAGGTCGACGCACCAGCCCTGCCCCGCGCTTAGCGAGTCGCACTCTTCGGACATCTCCTGGCCGTAGAGCGGCATGCCAGCCTCCAGCCGCAGGGTATCGCGAGCGCCCAGGCCGGCGGGGCGGATGTGCTCGTGCGGCGACGTTGGCGTGCCCAAGAGCTGGGGCACCAGCATCTTGACGATGCCCGCCGGCACGACGACTTCGTAGCCGTCCTCGCCGGTGTAGCCGCTGCGGAACACCGAGTACGAAACGCCCATCACCGCCCCGCTGGCAAAGCGGTACCGCTTGATGCCGGACAGATCGACGGGGACCGCACTGGCAGCCAGTTCGAGCGTAAGCGGGCCTTGCAGAGCGATCATCGCGGTGTCGAGAGTCGTGTCCAGCAGGTCTACCTTGCGACCGGCGGCGTGTTTGGCCAGCCACTCGAGAATCTTCTCGCGGTTCGAGGCGTTGCACACCATCAGCCAATCGTCCTCGGTGTAGCGCGAGACGATCACGTCATCCAGAATGCCTCCGTCTTCGCGACAGACGTGCGAATAGCGACACTGGCCCGGCTCGGTTCCAGCCATCTTGCGGGTGCAGACCAGGTCCAGGAAGGACTCGGAGTCCGCCCCTTGCACGCGAATCCGCCCCATATGAGACACGTCGAAGAACGAGCAACTGGCACGCGTGTGTTGGTGCTCTTCGATGATCCCCTTATAGAGCACGGGCATTTGCCACCCGGCGAAGTCGACCATCTTGGCCCCGAACTGCAGGTGTACGTCATGGAGTGGAGACTGCTTCACTGGGTGCTTCCTCTCGATCCGCTTCCGATGACAACCGGGTGGTGGCGGTGAGTTTCCTGGCAGGGCGTCTGCGAAACGCAGGCAGGACTCGGGAACGGCCGGCCAGGCTCTTACGAGTCGGGCACCGGTCCGCCGCTCGGCCGAAACACCACCGTTTCCATCACAGCGCTAGCCTAGAGATGCCCGCCGGACGTGTCAACCGACGCCGCTGGGGAGGCCCAGGAGCCCCGGAACCAGCCGACACCCGAGATGGAGGAGGCCCAACGTATAGAGACCTGCCACTACATCATCTCCTACCACGCCCCACCCCCCGGGCAATCGGCGCTCGATCAGATTGGCCGGGAACACCTTGGCTATGTCGATGGCTCTTTCGAGAAGAAACCCCGCCACGATTAGTTGCCAGGTGACGGCGGGCAGGGCGATCATGGCCACGGCGTAACCCACCAGTTCGTCGAGGACCAGCTTGCGGCTGTCCTTCTCGCCGAGAATACGGTCACCGGTGTCGTGGACCCAGATTGACACAGCAGTTAGCAGCAGGGTCAGGCCCAGGTACCAGGCAAGCGAGAGCCGGGACATGAGGAGGTAGAGCGGAATGCCCAGCACAGCCACCGTAACCGTCCCGGAGGCCGGCGCGTGGCCCAGCGGACCGCACGATCCAAACAGCAAGAGAGCACGCTGGCCGAGCGTCCGGTCCGTGGTCTGACTGTCCATGGGCAATATCAATCCCGCTTTGTTTGCGTCGTGAAGAGACCGCCGGTCGGCCGGCGGTGACCGCCCTCGCAATTCCGCTGTCGGTCTGGTCGTAGCCGACAGGGGCGGAGCGGTCAAGCTGAACGCGCCGGCCGTGGCTTGATCCGGCGCCAAAACGCGGGTTATTGCTTGTTGGGCGCACCCGGGCCTGCTACCGTGCCGAGGTTTGATTCGGTCAGAGGGAGCGCCATGCCGCGACGCGGTCGCCGATTCGCCCTGCGGGGACGTCACCTTCGGATAGCAGTGACCAAGCTGCTGGCCCGGATCGGCTTCAAAGACGAGTACTTCCTGATCCTGGTGTCGATCGTCATTGGCGGCGCGACCGGCTTGGGCGCGCACGCCTTCTACTGGCTGATTGAATTCGCCCACCACAAGTGCTACGGCCAGAACGGGGTTGCGGGCCTGTTCGCCGGTCGCGGGTACATGCTCGTCGTGCTCCCGGCCGCCGGGGCCCTGTTGGTCGGGCTGATCACCCACTATTTTGCACGGGAGGCCAAGGGCCACGGCGTTCCGGAGGTCATGGACGCAATCTACCGCAGGGGCGGTGTTATTCGCCCGCGGGTCGCGGTAGCCAAGGCGGTGGCCAGCGCCTTTACGATTGGCTCGGGCGGGTCGGCCGGCACCGAGGGGCCGATCATCCAGATCGGCGCGGCCATCGGCAGCACCTTCGGGCAGTTGCTCCACGTGACCCGGCGGCAGATGGGCGTGCTGGTCGCCTGTGGCGTAGCGGGAGGAATCTCCGCGATCTTCAACGCGCCGATTGCCGGCGTGCTGTTCGCCCTGGAGATCTTTCTCAAGGACTTCTCGTTCCGGACATTCTCACCCGTGGTGTTCTCCAGCGTCCTGAGCTGCTCGCTGACTCACGCCCTGCGGCCGGGCGATCGCGGCATCTTCGAGCTGGATACACTGCAGAAGGCCGCCTACGTCTTTGACGGGTCTGAGCTTCCGCTCTTCCTGGTGCTTGGCATGGTGTGTGCCGTCGCCTCGGTAGCCTTCATCCGGGCGTTGTATGCCACCGAGGATCTCTGCGACCGCCTGCAAATGCCCGGCCAGCTCAAACCGCTGTTCGGAGCCGTGTTACTGGGCCTGGCTGGCGTGGCATACTGTTCATTGAGCGAGGCCTACGTCGCCCCGCCGTTCTTCGGCAACGGGTATCCCATCATCCAGCAGACACTGGGCAGCGAACTGTTCACGCTATCCACCACGCTGTTACTGGCCATATGCGGCCTCAAGATCGTGGCCACGTGCTTCACGCTCGGCTTTGGAGGCTCGGGAGGCATCTTCGCGCCGTCGTTGCTGATGGGGGCGGCGGTCGGCGGCGCATTTGGCCTGGGCCTGCAATGGATGGGCCTGATCGGAGAGTCCAGCGTTACCGCCTACGCCCTGGTGGGTATGGCCGCCCTGGTGGCCGGCACAACTCACGCACCGCTGACCGCCATCGTGATACTCTACGAGTTGACGCGCCAGCCGCTGGTCATCCTGCCGGTTATGTTCGCGGCCATCGTAGCTACCATCGGCGCTCAACTGCTCCTGCGGGACAGCATCTACACGCTCAAGCTGCGCCGCCGCGGCGTACGCATGGGTACGCTGGCGGATCTGACCATCCTGAAACGCATCACGGTCGAGGAGGTGGAGTATGAGGCCGCCCCGATTGTCGAGCTGCACGACCCGCTGCAAAGACTGCTGGACAGGGCCGCGGAACTCGACACGGCCAACTTCGTAGTGGTCGGCGATGACGGCTGCTACGTCGGGCTGGTGGTGGCCGACGACATCAAGACCGCCCTGCTGCAGCCGGAAGCCGTACCGCTGCTGCTGGTCGACGAGTTGTTGCGTACCGGCGTGCCCACAGTGAGCCGATCTGAAGCTCTGGACTCGGTGCTCGACAAGTTCGCCCAGGCTCACGTGCCCGCGCTGGCGGTAACCGCCGCCGCGGACCACAGTCGCATCGAGGGCCTCATAACGCACGAAGTCATTATCGCCCGTTACCAGCAGGAACTTGACCAGCAGGCCGGTTGAGGGCGAGTCCAGCCGGTAGGGTCCGCTGTGCGGGCCACTGCCGTGTGACTCACTCCATGGCCGTTTCCGCCAGATCGTCGAACCGTGGCGGCGGGGTCACTCGTCCATCGCACAGGCAGTGCCAATCCGGCTCGTAGTACCCGTCTCCCACTAAGCGCTGAAAGCTCGAGTACGGCCACACGTGTGGACACGTCGCCAGCCCGTGCTTGACCGGATTGTGATGAATGTAGTCGCAATGCCGTTGGAAGTCCCCTTCATCCCGCAGCCTGTGCTCCCAGAACCGTCGCTGCCATACGCCGCGCCGGCGGTTCTTGCGCCGGCTGACGCTGACCGGTTGCTCGCGACCGGCACCGGCCAGCCATGACTGCGTGAACGTCTTCTTCAAGAACGCCCAGCGACGCGAAAAGTCACTGTCGCGTTCGGGCAGTGCCCAGATCGTGTGCAAGTGGTCCGGTAGCAACACGATGGCGCGAATGTCGAACGGCCAGCGCGTGCGCGTAGCCTGAAACGCCTCGCGCAGACATATCCGGGCTTGCGGTTCACACATAATACGAGCCCGGCGCTCGGTGACGAGCGTGAAGAAGAACATCCCTCCCGGAACGACTGCACGTCTATAATCCGGCATGGCCGTACAGTATCAGAACGACAGCGTGTTCGATACGCACCAGCAGAAATGGTCCGCGAAGCGGACCCTACCGGTTCAGTCGCGCCAACGGACTGGGGACGCTCGACGGGCCGGCAAGGCGTTGGGCCGCATGGTCCGCCAGCATTTCGGTCAAGCGAGCCGCGCCGTCTGAATTGAGGTGTAGTCCGTCCCAGAAGTGCTCGGCGGCGAAACAGTCGGCCGGGTAGGACATAACCGTGTCACCAGGTATTACAGCCTCGTGTAGAAGCTGGCGGTACCGGGCCCGCTGGGCCGCCGACAAGAGGTCACGGCTCCGCTGAGGCAACGGCATATCCACAATGATGTAAGCGGCGCCTACGGAATCGCACCACCGGCAAAGGTCATACAGCGCAGCGACATCCCGCTGGCGGGGCGTGAAACTTGCCAGCCGGTCAGAAGGGAGGTCGTCCCAGACGGCGACCCCCTGTAGCGGCAGGAAGCCGGCCGGTCGTCCGGTTTTCCCCTGGAAGCCCACGGCGCCGTGCGACCTGGCCCAGAGTCGCAGGTCGTGACGATCAGCGTAGAGACGCGAATGCTGCAGGAACCGGCCCATGACTTCCTCAGCAATCGACACCCGCGCTGCCCTCGTATATCGCTCCGTAACCAGATCGAGAGACGAGACTGCATTCCGGTTGAAAGCGTTGGGGCTCACACAGATGTACACCAGTCGGGGGCTGACTCTGGGCAGGAAATAGCGGTCCAGCACCGGCTGAATCCCCGCCATCGGCGGCCCGTTGATACCGAGGTTGTACGAAGTCAGTTCGACGCCACGTTCCGCGCACAAACGGTCGAACTGCACCGGATCGACCCCCACGTCAACGAGAGACGAGCCCACGAACAGTACATCGAGGGATCGAGTCGCTGACCGGTGTGCCAACTCCTCCACCTTGGCGCGCACTCGATATGACGGATAGATGCCTTGCGTGGGGACGTCGGGCAGGTAGGAGCGTGCGGCCAGCTCCGCGGTCACCAGCAACAGTACGGCGAACAACGCCCCCCATGGACGAAGACCGCGAAGGTCGAGCGTACCACGCCTCTCGGCCAGACCACACTCCGGCTGGAGCTGGCGCCGTTTGCCCTCGGGTAGAGGCGACCGATCGCAAACCGCCGTAGCGGGTCCGCTCGCCGGTAGAGCCGGCATTTTGGAAACAGAGTCAGAACTGGAAGTAGATGAAAGGCTCACTGCCTTCTCCTCCCATGACCAGTACCATCGTCAGCAGGACTGCGTAAAACACACCTCGCACCGGCCAGGGGACCCGCAGAATGGCTGTGTGGTCGCGCGCCAGATACTGCGGCATGTCCACCAACAGCAACAGGAGCAGCAACACCAGCGGGTTGATCCAATCCACCGGGGCCCCTGATCGGATCGCAATCAGGCCCCACACATAGTCTGCCGCCATCCCCACGTTCGGCGAGCGGAAGAATATCCAGGCCAGCACGACCAGGTGTATGGTGACCAGCAGCTTGCCAGCAAAGAGCAGTGCAGTCCTCAGGCCCGTGACCGGCAGGCGCTCAGCCGGCTTACGGCCGTGCAGGATCAGCTTGTGCCCGGCCAGCAGCACGCCGTGGATCGCACCCCAGACAACGAACGTCCAGTTCGCCCCGTGCCACAGACCGCCCAGAAGCATGGTGGTCAGGAGATTCACGTAGGTCCGCGACCGCCCCAGCCGGTTGCCACCCAATGGGATGTAGAGATAGTCACGCAGCCAGGTCGACAGTGAGATGTGCCAGCGTCGCCAGAACTCCGTAATGCTGGTCGAGAAGTAGGGCTGATCGAAGTTGCGCATCAGCTCGATGCCGAACAGGCGGCTCACGCCCCGGGCGATGTCGCTGTACCCCGAGAAGTCACAGTAGATCTGGATGCTGAACATATAGGCGGTCCGCAACAGCAGGGCGGAGGAAGCGGTTTCGTAGGCCGCGAAGCCCGCATCGACCGTCGACGCCACGCCGTCAGCCAGCACGACCTTCTTGAACAGGCCGATGA
>JANQGB010001298.1 GCA_028277545.1 Phycisphaerae bacterium
CTCGCTGGCGGGGTGGTGGGTCACGCGGGTGGGCACGCCGCCGCCGGCCGGAATGGTGTAGAGATCGGCATTGCCGTCGTAGTTGCCGACGAAGCCGATGGTCTGGCCGTCGGCGCTGAACTTGGGAAACGACTCCGGTCCCGGCGGACTGGCCACCGGGATGGCCTGTCCACCGCTCCTGGGGACCAGCCAGAGATCATTGGCGTACACGAATACGATGTGCGTTGCGCTCACGTCGGGATAACGCAGCATGGTCGCGTCAGGTTGTGTGTTGGAGCCTGCCGGCTGAGCAGTTTGGCTTGGTGCAGGTGCAGCACTACGAACCGCCGCATCCTGGATTCCGGGGTTTTGCTGGGCGCAGGCCGTAAGCCCGCAGGTCAACATCAACGTTACTAACGCGCGTCGTAGCAGCACTGCCGTGTCTCCTGTGATTGGCATCTAACTGATCTTGCCGGGCATCGCGGGACAATGCCCGCTTCGATTGGCTGGGCGAGCGCCCGGCCACCGAGTCAACTGACTTGTCTACCATGCCCCGCCTCCGATTGCACATCTGCCCGCCAGGATTTCGCTGTCGCTCAACCGCCCAGTACCAGTTAGCTAGCTGTCGAATGTTGTCGTTTATCGCAAAAAACGATCCCTTGCACGGCAATAGAGGGAGTAGACGAGCGAATCCACCTTATAATCAGGATTGCGTCGCCATTCTTGTTGGCAACATGATCCGTTGGAACCGAAAGGGGAGGAGTTTGCGGGCTGATGTCGGCCGTCGAACCCAATTCCTCGGCTCTGGGTCTTCGCCATGCCCCGATGATGTTCGTGGCGCCGGGCGGAGTCTTTCGCCGGATTGCGGAGACCGGACGGTATGGGTGGCTCCTGGGTACGCTGCTCCTGCTGACCACCTTGATCGGGTGGGTCACGGTGCAGACGGGTCTGATAGACCGCGAGGTGGACCGCCAGACGCGGACGGCCCTGGCTGAGCTGGAGCGCGAGCAGGTGGACCTGATGAGCCGGGCCGAGCTCTCCGAGCAAATGGAGAAGATTCGCAAGTCGGCCGAGTTCACCAAGCTCATCACTCGGGGGCAGGCCGTGCTGGCCGCGCCGGTGCTGCTGGTAGCTTCGCTGATGCTGATCGCCGCCTTCCTGTTCGCGGTTGTCGCGTTAGGCGGCAACAAGCCGGAATATCCTACGCTGATGGCGGTCTGTACTTATTCGGCGGTGGTGGTGGTCCTGGCCAGCGTCCTGCGGCTGGCGATGATGTTGGCCTACAGAACGATCGAGGTGGACACGTCGCTCGGGCTTCTGGTGTCCAGGTCGGTAGGTGATGGAGTGCCGCACGCGATTCTGTCGGCGGTTGATCCTTTTCGGATCTGGTTCTGGATTCTGGTCGCGGTGGGTCTGACGGTTACCGGGCAACTGTCCCGCCGGGCTGCGATCATCACCTGCGCGCTGTTCTGCATGATTGCCATGGCCGCGCGCGTGGTTGCGACGTTGGGAGTACAGGCAGGTGCCTAGCAGACCAGCATCGGTGGACCGGCCAGGCAACCCTGCCAAACCGCAACGATTGCCTCGGCTCTGAGGAGCGACAAGGTGCGGGGCGGTCTACTGTCCCACACTGCATGGAAAGATAGGGCGAGCCATGAAGAAGATACTGTTGTTGCTGGCGGGCGTTGCGCTGGTGGTGGGCGTGTTTGGCCTGAACAGTATTCGCCGCGGTGAATCTGGCGAGTCGCTGCTGCACGTCGCGGCGCCGGATGCCTTGCCGGTGGTCGTGACCGAGCCGGTCAGGCAGTCCATCACTCGCATTGTACAGGCACCAGGCGAGGTCGAGGCTGTTTTGGAGGTGGAGATTCGCTCGGAGATCGCGGCCAAGATCGAGGAAATGCCGGTCGAAGAGGGCGACGTCGTCGAGGCGGGTCAGTTGCTCTGCCGGTTGAACGACGACGAGTTCCGGGCGAGAGTCGAATCCGGAGAGGCGGGGGTGGCCCGGCTGGCGGCGTCCATCCGCGAAGCCGAGGCCGACCTGGCCCAGTGCAAGTTCGACTGCGCCAGGCGTGAGAGACTGGCCCAGGTGGACGCGGCCAGCGACATCGAGCTGGCCGAGTATCGCACCCGGCTGCTCAAGGCACAGGCCAATGTTGACGTGTGGAAAGCATCGCTGGAGGAAGCTGAAGCGATGCTGCGGAGCGCCAGGGAGTATCTCAACAAGACGGTTATCACGTCGCCGATCGCCGGCGTCGTATCTCAGATCAGGGCCAAGCCCGGCGAGGTCGTGGTTACCGGCACAATGAACAACCCTGGCACCGTGATCATGACGGTGACCGACCTTTCCCAAATGCAGGTAAAGGCCCGCGTTGATGAGACGGACGTGCCACTCGTGAAACCTGGCCAGGGCGTGGAGATATTCCTGCCGTCAGACCCGCAGCGAGCGATCCCGGGCCGGGTGTTGCGGGTGGCGACCTCCGGTGCCAAGCAGGCCGGCCGCGACGTGGTCACCTTCGAAACATTGGTGATGGTCGAGTCGGATGACTCCGCCATCAAGCCGGCCATGACCGCCAACGTCGAGATCCAGGTCGAAAGTCGCGAAGATGCCCTCACGATCCCGGTGCAGGCGGTGGTTCACCGGAAGCGGAGGGACCTGCCAGAGAAGCTGGTCGAGGAATTCACTGCCCGTCTGGCGGAACTCGACAGTTCCGAGCGCGCCAGTCGAGCGCAGTACTTGCAGGTCGTCTTCTGCATGGAGGACGAGGAGGCCCGCCCGCACCTGGTCAGGACCGGGATCGCCGACGAGGCCAACGTCGAGCTCGTGGAGGGTGTGGCCGTCGCGGATCGGGTCATCGTCGGCCCCTACCGCAGCCTGGATCAGCTTAAGGACGGGTCGAAGGTCAAGCTCGAGGAAGACAAGAAGGAAGCCGGCGAAGCAGACCAGGAAACGGAGGAGGAGGCACGGATGGCCGAGGTGTCGGAGGAGGAGACAGAGACAACCGACAGCGACAGCGAGGTGGCGAAAGCCCAATGACCGACCCAGGTGGCACAGCAACGCCAAGCGCCGATACTACGGCCGAGCGTCACGGCTTGAACAGCGTGACAGGCAACGGCTCGCTGATCAGCCTGCGCGAGCTGACCAAGATCTACCGCGTGGGTGCCGAGCGGGTGCACGCTCTGCGCGGCATCACCCTCGACATCCAGCCCAACGAGTACCTGGCCATCATGGGTGCCAGCGGTTCGGGCAAAAGCACCCTGATGAACATCCTGGGGTGCCTGGATATTTCCACGGCCGGCACCTACCGCCTGCGAGGGGAGGATGTCTCCAAGCTCTCGCAGTCCCGGCTGGCTCGCATTCGCGGAGAGCAGATCGGCTTCGTGTTTCAGTCATTCGAGTTATTGCCGCGCACCACCGCCCTCAAGAACGTCGAGCTTCCACTGGCTTACACGCACATGCCGCACCGGCGCAAGCGGGCGTTGGCTGCCCTCGAGCGGGTCAACCTCACCGATCGGGCTCACCATCATCCGAACCAGCTCTCCGGCGGGCAGAAGCAGCGGGTGGCCATCGCCCGGGCCCTGGCCCAGGAGCCCACCATCATCCTGGCTGACGAACCCACGGGTAATCTGGACAGCGTCACGGGTGAAGAGATCATGGGCGTCTTTGACTCCCTGCACGCCGAGGGGCAGACCATCATCATTGTTACCCACGAACAGGACATCGCCGCCCGCTGCAACCGGGTCATCAAGCTCCGGGATGGTCTGGTAGAGCTTGACCAGCGACGCGAGGCTGTCGGGGCGGGATCGAGTCGGCCGGCGCAGACTTCGGGAGAGCCGGCATGACTGGCGGACGTCGTCGAGGCCGATTGCTTCGAGCCGGGTGGTGGCTCCTGCTGCTGCCCTGGCGCCTGCTGCGGCTGGCCTATCGTTCGCAGGGGGCGTTGGCCTCCAACTCTGCGACCGCACTGGTCCAAATCTGGAGCAACAAGGTACGCTCCATACTGACGGTTCTGGGTATCATCATCGCGGTCACCTCGACCATAACCGTGGTTTCCGTGGTCCAGGGTTTCGGCAACTACGTTACAGATTTCCTCAAGGGGATCGGCACCAACTCGATGTGGGTCTACCCGCAGCTGCCCGCTGGTGCGGACCGGCACGGCATGACCCGGGCAACGCTGACCATGGCCGACCTGAATGCGGTCGCGGCGCAAGCCACCAAGCTGGGCCGCATCACGCCAATGACCTTCACTCGCTGCAACGCGGAGTACGGGCGGGAGTTGGCCGAGGGAGTGCGCCTCAGGGGTGTGGGGGCTGACTTTCAGGCCATTCATAACTTCTACGTCGACGTCGGCCGCTTCCTCAGTGCCATTGACATCGAGAACGCTACCCAGGTGTGCTGCCTGGGACGCGATTTGCTCGACAAGCTGCGCTGCGACGAATCCATCGTGGACGACTACCTGCTGCTGGACGGTCAGCGATTCCTGGTCATCGGCCTGATCGAGGAGAAGGGCAGCTTCGCGGGCGAGAGTCAGGACGATCTCATCCTCATCCCGCACACCACCGGCCTGAAGATGTATCCCTACCTGAAGGATTTTGTCATCATCCTCAGCGAGGCGATTGACGAGGCCTCGGTGCCTGAAGCAGTGGCAGAGACCACGCGCATCCTCCGCAGCCGCCACCAACTCAAGCCCGGCCAGCCAAACGACTTTGTGGTCGAGACACAGGATCAGTTCCTCAGTTTCATGAACAACGTCAAGACCTACGCCACGAGCGCTCTGGGTGGCATCGTCGGTATTTCGCTGCTGGTCGGCGGCATCGGCATAATGAACGTCATGCTGGTCTCGGTCACCGAGCGCACGCGGGAGATCGGCCTGCGGAAGAGCGTCGGTGCCCGTCGCCGCGACATCATGCTGCAGTTCCTCACCGAAGCAGTCGTGCTGGCCACTGTCGGCGGGGCGATCGGCATCGTACTGGGCTATGCCATCGGTCACGTGGCCTCTCTGCACCCCAATATGGTCCAGGTATCGGTGCCGCTCTGGGCCGTGGCCCTGGCCTTGGGCTTCTCCGCCGGAGTGGGCATCATCTTCGGAATTATTCCCGCCTTCAAAGCAGCCATCCTCCACCCCATTGACGCCCTGCGGCACGAGTAGCCGGCGCCTTACCGGACCGGTCATGGCCGCTAAGCAATCACCGGCGCCATTCACAGTTCGCCGATCACCCCTCGCAGCCTATTGCTGCCGGTGAGAGGTCCGGATACCTGGCTGTCACGTCACGGCACGTCCTAATATCAAAACAGCCAGAGCGGAATGACTTATCGGAAAGTGATTAAGATGTTGTCTCGCACGAGTCAATATTCGATATTTAGTACAGTCACAGGCAACGGAGCACGGTGATGGTGGAAGACTCTTATGCAGGTCTGACAGTCGAGACAGCCGAAGCGCTGGCCGAACTGGGGCACGCCGACCTGTCTGTGTACCTGGCGAATGCGCAGCGCGACGGCGTGGTGCTCTATTGTGACAGCGGCGCCGAAGTAGCCAGCCCCGACTACAACAGGCTGCGCGAGCATGGCGTGAGAACGGTGTATGTCGACGCGGCTCAACTGCGCGCCCACGAGC
>JANQGB010001320.1 GCA_028277545.1 Phycisphaerae bacterium
GAGCAGGCCTGCCCCCGAGGCGCCGGAGGCACCTGAGCCGCGACCGATTCCCAAGTGGGTCAGCCCGCAGGCTCGGCGACTGATGACGGCCATCGAAGATACGGAGCAGCGGATCACCGACCTGAAGTTCACCCGGGGAATGACCGAACGTCACCCCGATATTGTGGAAGAGCGCCAGTTGCAGAAGCGTTACGCGCAGGCCCTGGCCGAAGAGGAGGCCCGCCAGACTCAGCCGCCGCTGGCTGCGCCCACTACCGGCGAGCCCGAGCGTCAATGGGCCGGCCCGACGCAGGATGTGTGGATGCCGGCGATTGCCCAGGCGGAGGCGGAGCTGGCCGGCCTGATAGAACAGCAGAAGGAGAACGGGGAGGAAATCGTCGCTCTGGAGCGTAGCGTTGGAGAGTACGTCGCCATGCAGGGCGAGATCTTCGACAACCGCCAGGAGTTCTCTCGCATTCAGGAGGACCGTGACCGGGCGACCGAGGACTTTGACAGGTATCAGGGTGTGGCGGCGCAATGCTCCCGGGCCCTGACGGTCGAGAACGAGAACCGCGGCATCCTGTTCACCGACGTCGTTCCCGTGCAGGGCAGTCTGGCCCCGGTCTCACCGCTGGCCAAGACGGTCCTGCTGTTGTCGCTGCTGGCTGGAGTGGCAACGGGCACCGCCTTTGTGGTGATTGCCGAGCTATTTGACCGCAGGTTCCGAACCACCGCCCAGGTAACCCGGGCCCTGGGATTGCCGATCCTGGAAAGCATCGACGAGATCATCGTCGCGACGCAGCGCCGCAAGCAGTTCGTGCGTCGAGCGGTGGTGGTGCCGGCAGTTTCGCTGGTACTGCTGGGCATGATCTGCATCAGTGGTGGCCTGAGCTACCTCTCGCTTACGAACCCGACGAAGTTCGCCCGGGTGGCGGACTATCCCAAGGCCGCCTGGGCAAAGGTCTCCGCAGCGGGGGATCAGGGAACCGCGGACGCGGACGCCACGGGTCCGGTCCACGAGGATTGACGCATGGGACGTATCGCCGACGCACTCAAGAAAGCCGAGCAGCAGCGACAAGCCCAACTGGCCGCCAGCGGCCAGGCCACCGCCGTCGCCGAGCCCGACAGCCCCGGGGCAACGCCGTCCGAGGACCGTGAACGGACACCAGATGTCGTGCCCGCCACGGCGCCGGGTCCGATCCAGCGCGTGGAAGGCATGAGCGAGTCGCTGGTGTCGTACTACGAGCCGTCCGGGATGATCGCTGAGCAGTATCGGGGGCTGCGGACGCGGTTGTTGAGCCAGAATCCGGACAACGAGCACCGCACCATCGGGATTACCAGCGGCCTGCCTCGTGATGGTAAGAGCGTCACCGCCCTCAACCTGGCCTTCATCCTGTCTGAGATTCGGCACCTCAAGGTGCTGGTGGTGGACGGTGACTTCCGCCGAGGTTCGCTGGCGCAGATGCAGAACATGACGTCGTCACCCGGGCTGGCGGATGTGCTGCGGGGCACCGCCACATACGAGGAAGTCATTCAGCCGACGGTGTTGCCCAACCTGTTCTTCGTTTCGGCCGGCAAGACGGACGGCCGCAGCGCCGCTGAAGTGCTCAGTTCCGACCAGGCAGGGTCGGTCTTCGAGCGGTTCCGCACCGAGTTCCACTATTGCATAGTCGATACGCCACCAGCCACGACGGTAACGGACGTCGGCATCATCGGGCAGTACTGCAACGGTATCATCATGGTTGTACGTCTGCACAGCACTCCGGAACCGGCGGCCAAACGTGCTGTACGCGTTCTGCAGGCCAACAACATTCCAATCATCGGCACGGTTCTGGTGGGCAACGAAGCCCAGGGCTGCGGTTACTACGGATACTACCGGTACTACAACAACTACTACCGGTACTACTACAGGTCCAAGGACGAGACCGACGGCCGCAAACGCCGCTGATTCCGTGCAG
>JANQGB010001355.1 GCA_028277545.1 Phycisphaerae bacterium
AGAGAATCTCGCAGGGAACCGGACGTGTCTATTCAGCCATTGGGCCATTGCGGGCGGTCAAAGAACGCGGCCGGCACGGTCCTCCCTCTGGCGTTCGGCTCACCGAGATCGAGTGAGAGCAGGTAGTTTGCGTCCGCCACCGAAGCGGCCTCCATCGCACCCCACAAGTCCGGGCCAACTATGCTGGTTTCTAGCGACCAGTCACGACCGCGGGCCATACTCCAGTCGTCAAGAGTCGAACAGGCGGTCACGATTTCGCGCAGGGTGTCTGCCAAAGTCTCGCCATCGAACCGCCAATCGACGTCGTCGAGTTGTTCACTCCAGTCGTCCTCGGCGGTGTTTAAGGCCTCGGCCATGGTCGCGGCTACGTTCTCAGCAAGTTCCACGCCCGTCACGCAAACGGCTCGGCAGCGCTCCGCAACACTCCTCAGTACTTCGGCATGCTTGCGCCATGAGTGATCGATGTTCGGCTCGGGATTGTGTGGCCAGCCACGATCCCAAGCTTTCAGTGCCAGAGCAAGCAAGGCTAGCGTCGGCAAATGCTCTCGCAGGCGCTCGGATTCGTCGAGGTTTTTGTCTGGCTCCGGCTCCGCCTGCACGGGCACCGTTGGTCGTCCCGAATCAACCCAGGCAAGACCTTCAGGGTTTATCAGGCTTGTGGGGTGTTGCAGATAGACGCTCACCAAGTCCTCAACGGACGCCCGACACGGATACAGGAGGTACTCCTCGTGATCGAAGAAGTGCAGAGAATGGTCGGGGGCGAGAACGTACAGATCGCCCGGGGAAGTCTGCAGAACTTCCACGAGGTACTTACCCGGGTCGGGAAACTCGGCACCGTGCTCCTCCAACTCGTGCTGGTATTCCTCCATGTCGGCCACCCAGTTTGTCATGTGTGTCATCGGGCACCGAAAGAAGCTGGGGTGGGCCAGCTGGCCATTGTGATCGATCGACAGCCCCGGGGCAGCGGCCGCAAGATCCTCCAGCACCGCAGGAATCGGGGCACTACACTTGGCACGCAGGTGTCTCAACGTCGCTCGATCAAGCGGCGGGCATTGGTCGATGACCCGACCCTCGCCAAGCAGGGTCACCCGGAGACCAAGGTCGTTTGGCGTTGCCCAAGCCTGCACAACGTCAATACGCTCGGCCCACTCACGGAACAACAGGGATGAGTCTGCCCAAGTGGCCCTTACAGCCTGGGTCATCCCTTCGACACTCTGCTGCGTTAGCAACCAGGCGACCGTGTCAGTTAGATCCCTCCAGTTATGCTCCCACGCCTGCTCAGCGATCTCCCGGAGCAGGTCCGGTTCAAAAGGCGGTTCGAGTTCGTAGACTTCCATGCCGCTCGCGTCACTTTCTATTGGTCACTTGCCTTGTGCCTGGGTACCCATACCTATGCGGCTGCAGCTGCGCGCCGCCCCGTACCCTCAGCTCAAAACCGCCACTCCGTGGGCGTTTGTGTTCGGACTTTTACGGGTAATCGACGAAGTCTCGTAGGCAGTCCGGACGATTGCGGATTTCGATCGCGCGGCGCAACTGCGAACCTCGCGATCCGAATCCTTCGCGGTAATGCGCCCAACTCGTTCATCCAGAAGGCAATCATGTCACAGGCATTATTTGTCGGTGCGTTCACCGGTTGTTACGCTCACTTGCAGCCTAACACACTCGCCCCGGTCGGTGAAGTGCGCCGGCCGTGAGCTGGCCGAGTCGATTCGTTCTGGCGTCTCCGGCCCCAAGCAGCGACAGGGGCGTTGCGCTCGCCGGTCGGCCAGCTCCGCCTTGCTTCCCGTACAAGTCTCCCAGTCCGGTCACCTGGAAGGCTGCCGTGCGTTCGCTGTCGGCGAGTCGCGCTTGCCGTCTAAGGAGCCGTCGGAGCACCACCGGCGTGAAGTCGCGTCACGTACCTATCAGCCCAGCCCGAACCGTGCCCGCAGCGCACGGGGCGGGTATTGCTCGTCAGCCCCAGCCGGCACGTGTGGCCAGTATAGTGACTGGGAGTCTCCAGCGTCTTCATGCGACGCGTAGATGCTGCCTTGTCGACGGTCGGGCGTCCGCGCGAACTGAAGTTCGCGGCTCATTACGATCCGGTGATTGCAAGACATTACCGTGGCCCGCTGGCCAGGTGAGCCGCAGGGGTGTGCAGAAAGGTCTCCCCGACTACCTGGAGCGTTCAGTCCGGCGGCGCCGCAATGTGCCCTTGGTCCCCCGCCCGGATGCGCGAGGCCGTTACGCGTCCTGGCCTCCGCGCGGGGAAGCTGACACCCTCGTCGGCATCGTGGCACTCATCGCAGGTCGGTGTGGCAGCGAAATCACGCTGGCGATGGCAATCGGCACAGGCCAGCTCGGCATGATTTTCGTCGAGCACCAGGCCGGCAACTGCATGGTC
>JANQGB010000291.1 GCA_028277545.1 Phycisphaerae bacterium
CTTCTCGTTCGGGTTCTACGGCCTGCTGCGGAAGACGGCACCGGTCGGCTCACTGGTGGGGCTCACCGTGGAAACCGCCCTGCTTCTGCCGGCCGCCCTGGGCTACCTCATCTGGCTGACCGCCAGGCAGGAGGCTGCCTTCGCCGCGGGTTCGTGCCAACTGAACCTCCTGCTACCCTTGGCCGGCGTCATAACGGCCGTCCCGCTGATCTGGTTTGCCGTCGCCGCTCGCCGTCTGCGCCTGGCGACGCTGGGCTTCCTGCAATACCTGGCCCCCACGGGCCATTTCCTGCTGGCGGTCCTGGCATACAAGGAGCCGTTCACCGTGGAACACCTGATCAGCTTCACCTGCATCTGGACTGCATTGGCCGTCTATTCCTTAGACACGGTAAGATCCAGCCAGCAGCGATGAGCCAATACGCCGCGGAAAGTGGGCATGGCTCCGCCGTGGTGACGCAGGACCGCCTTGCCAGCCGATGCAGTCCGAAGCCTCTCGGCAGTCAGCGGAGACTGGACTGCACGTAGGAATGCATGCCGCCTGCGGGGCCGGCGCGACCATCGTCATCACCGAACAACCGGCTACAGGTTCCCTCGCAGCCCTTGCTCTCGCTCCAGAGATACGAAGAGTGCCTTGAAGTTGCCCACGCCGAAGCCGCGCGAGCCGTGCCGCTCTATCACCTCGAAGAAGAGCGTTGGTCGATCCTGCATGGGCTGCGTGAAAATCTGGAGCAGGTAGCCGTCCTCATCACGATCCACCAGGATGCCCAACTCCTTCAGTTCCTGCAGGTCCTCGTTGATCTGGCCCACGCGTGCGGGCAGTTCTTCGTAGTAGGTGTCCGGCACGCGGAGGAAGTCGATGTCGCGCTCGCGCAGTTGCCGCACGGTCGTGCAGATGTCCGCGGTGTTCATGGCGATATGTTGTACGCCGGGGCCGCAGTAGAAGTCGAGGTACTCCTCGATCTGTGATTTCTTGCGCCCTTCAGCCGGCTCGTTAATGGGAAACTTGACCTTGCCGCTGCCGTTCTCCATCACCTTGCTCATCAGGGCGCTGTACTCGGTACTGATGTCCTTGTCGGTGAAGTGGGTCAGCTGGGTGAAACCCATCACTTCCTCGAACCAGCGGGCCCAGTAGTTCATTTCGCCCAGGTAGGTATTGGTTACGATGTGGTCCATGGCGGCCAGTCCGGTACCTTCGCGCCGGGGCAAGTCGAGCGCATCGTAGCCCGGGGCGAACGGACCACGGTATGCGGCCCGCTCGACAAACTTGAATACCGTGTCACCGGCGTACTTGATGATGCCTGTCTTGAGCACGCCGTGCTCGTCTTCCAGCGAGGCGGCCGGCTGAAGCACCGTGGCACCACGGGCCTTGACCTCCCGCATGGCGGCCTCGACATCGCCCACCTCCAGGGCGAGCACCTTGACACCGTCGCCGTGCAGGGCGCAGTGCCGGGCGATCTCGTGGTCGGGTTGCAGGGCGCTGGTCAACACCAGGCGAATGTTTCCCTGCTGCAGGCAGTAGCTCGCCCGATCGCGCACGCCGCTGTGCAGGCCCAGCCTGGCTACCGGCGTGAAGCCGAAGACCTTGTCGTAGAAGTGGGCCGCCTGCTTGGCGTTGCCAACGTAAAACTCGACGTGGTCGAATCCTCTGATGGGTAGAAAATCGGTGGACACCCGAATCCTCCTGCAAATCATCCCTCTGGCGAACGACAGGATCGTATAGGCGCGACCAGCGGAAATCCACCCCGGCGGTCGAGCGCCAGACTGGCACTGTCCGGAGGTAACATGACGGTTCTTTGCGCGCTTCCACTTGATCCGTCTGTGGCCGGCCTTCCTCCACGATTGGCCTGATCACGCCGGCCGGCCCACTCCTCTACCGCAGGGAGCGGCGTGTGCCACTCCAGCTTGTGCACGGACCGGGTCGCCATTAACATGGCCGGCGGCGCGGATTCCGGAATTGCCCATCAGTCGAAAGCGAGGTGCCCCAGTGAGCGCTAAGTGGCTGCTGACCATTCTCATCATGGCGGCTCTGGTATTCGGCATCATCATTGGGCAGATGCTCCACGACCCGGATTACGACGCCGGCGCCGACCAGCCGCTGAGCGCCCACGCTCACGGGACTGCCTTGCAGATATTCGACTTCCTGGGGTTCACCGTCTTCATGGGCCTGCTGGAGATGCTGATCATCCCGCTGATTGCGTCGAGCGTGGTCGTGGGCATCACCAGCGTGGGCGATTTCTCCAAGCTGGGGAGGATCGGCGTGCGCACCCTGGTCTACTACTTCGCTACGATGCTGGCGGCAGTAGTTCTGGGGCTGGTGCTGGTGACACTGGTGGACCCGGGGGCGTCGATGCGAACCGCCATCGCGGACGCCCCGACTGACGCCACTGCCGAGGTCGCTGCCGAGCCAGGAGAGGGTACGCCGGCCGTCGACTACGTGCCCGCTGACGCCGTGCAGGAGAAAGCCAAGGAGGGCCTGATCGGCGTAGCGAGGAACCTCGTCTCGCAGATGATCCCCAAGAACATCGTCCGAGCCATGGCCGAGGGCAAGCCGTTGTCGGTCATCACCTTCTCGATCTTCTTCGCGGTGGTGATCACGCTGTTCGGCGAGCGGGCCAGGACGGTGATCAACTTCTTCAACGAGGTCTTCGAGGTGTTGATGAAGATGGTCCACGCGGTGATGTGGGTGGCACCGGTGGGTGTCTTCGCGCTACTGGCCCTTACGGTGGCACGTATCGGGCTGGGAGTGTTCAGCGGCTCCATCAGCCGCTACATGCTGGTCGTATTGGTGGGCCTGGCAATTCACGGTCTGGTCATCCTGCCGAGCGTGCTGTGGCTGCTCGGGCGGACCAATCCGCTGAAGTACCTGCACCACATGCGACAGGCGCTGATGACGGCGCTGGCCACCGATTCCTCGTCGGCCACGCTGCCAGTGACCATCGAGTGCGCCACGGAAAACGCTGGCGTGAGCAAGCGCTCGGCCGGCTTTGTTCTGCCGCTGGGTTCAACCATCAATATGGACGGCACGGCGCTCTATGAGGCAGTGGCCGTCGTGTTCATAGCCCAGGCCTTTAATATCGAGTTGACCCTGCTTCAACTGGTGGTGGTGGCGGTGACGGCGACGCTGGCCGCTGTAGGCGCGGCTGGGATTCCCAGCGCCGGGCTGGTGACCATGGTCATCGTGCTTACAGCCGTTAACGAGAGCTTGGGCGGGGCAGGCGGAACCACGATACCGGTGGCCGGCATCGGCCTGATCATCGGCGTCGACCGCATCCTCGACATGTTCCGAACCACCGTCAATGTCTGGGGCGACGCCGTCGGGGCCAAGATTATTGACCGCATGAGCATGAACGATTGACCAGGCAGGTCACGGCTTGCTCGCCACCGACGGTGGCCCGCTGACAGCGAGGCCCCATGTTTCCAGGTCGTAGTCATCCCATGAGAACTCCAGACCGCACTCCGGACATCGCGGTGTGGTCAGGCCGATAAGCAAGTACTCACATGACCGGCAACGCGGGCCGTCGATGTCGAAGAACCTGAGCCGGCAGGAGAACAGGCGAGCCAGCGTCCGCCAGGTGGTGAGTTGGCAGCGCACTTTGGCCTCGCCAAAAGCGCCCACCAACATCAAGAGCGCCCCCGTCTCTGAGATCCAGATGCCGTACATCGTGCTGGACAGATCCGTAACCAGGAACCAGCCGAACCAGAGCAGGCACAGGAGCGATCCGTACCAGCGCAGGGCCAGAAAGCCCACCGGCCCCATGCGCACACCGCGCAGCCAGTAGAGGCTCGAGGCGGCAACCAGGATTAGGGGTACCGTCAGTCCCCACCCCCACATCGTGCCGTCGCTGTAGCCACCGTACAGGTCGAGTGCCAGGGCGACGACGACCAGGCCGATCACGACTGCCAGGAGTATCGCAACAGACAGGCTGAGCGCCCGCTCGGCCCGCGATCGAATGCGGAAGCCACGCACGGCCGTCAGGAAGCCGAGCAGGCCGAAGAGGTAGGCCGCAACATACACGCCGAACATCCCGGCCCATTCATCAGCGGAAGTGCTTGACTGCTGGACCTCCTGCCAGACCTCCTCGGCCGGCACGACCGGGGTGTTGCAGGCCCGCACGGCGGGAAGGAAGAAGCTTACCGCGAGCAGTAGACCACCGGTCCCGTGCAGCCGGCGCCACCACAACACGCGGTGGCTCAGGCGCTCACCAGGTTCAGGGCCAACGTTTTCACGGTCCATAGGCTATGGGGCTCGCCAGGCCAATCACGCGTTCCGAGGTTGAACGCGAATACCTACGAGGTGGCGCCCGGCGACGCTCCTTCTGCTGGAGGGAGCGCCACTTCGCCAGTCGCCATGGCAGGGCTTCCAGTCATCGCGTCTCCGAAGAGGTCGCGGTACTGTATCAGCAGCCCGACGTACCAGAGCGCGAACACCACCATCCCCAGCAGACCGGCGCAGCCAGGCACGGCCATTCCAATAACCGTAGCGGTGTGCGGTTTAGCTCCGCCAGTCACTCCCCCCCATGCCACAAGGACCAACCCGGCGAGAAGCATGCTCGCCGCCGATGCGGCCAGTCCCCACATTACGATGGTCGTCTGTCTGGCTAGCCGTTCGTCCGGCTTGCGGCGTGCGAACCTCCGAAAGTAGACGAACTCGCCAAAGGCTGCCACAATCGCCGCCAACCCGACGACGCAAGCCAAAACGACCAGTATCGGCTTGGGGATTTCACCTGCCAGCGGAGAGCGGCTTACATCCACTATTTGCTCGAACGCACCGATCACGACGCATGTGCGCACAATCCTGCGCAGCGTGATGGGGCTTTCATGCAGAGCCACTCGCGGCTCTTGCGTCGTTATCAGAAATGCGGCCCAGACGCCAACGACCGACACCGGTAGGGCCAGCAAAACCGCATACATGTCTGGCACACCCATGCTGTTCAGTACAATGCCGACCAGAACGAACAGGATGGTCAAGAGTATGTTCCACAGCTTCAGAGTTGTGCCCTTCCGCAGAGTTCGCAGCCATTCGGGCTCAGCAGTGGCCAACATATTGCCCATC
>JANQGB010001516.1 GCA_028277545.1 Phycisphaerae bacterium
CCGCGATCCCGGGGCGGCCGCGTCACCGCTGGCGCCCTTGTTCGCCGGCCTCATCGAGCGGCCGGTTACCCTGCGCATGGACCGGGTCGGCACGATCATCGACTTCCAGGGACCCGGTAGCGCCGGCCTGACCGGCCCGCTGGCGGGGCTGACCCGCAGCTTCTTCTCGCGACAGGCCTTCGAGCAGTTGCCGCTATTCGTCACTGCCCAAGCGCCTATTCCCGCCCCGTTCCGCTCCACCTGGACGACCAGGACCCGGCTGGACATGCCCCTGGGCGTCGGGGCGCTGGAGATGGACCAGCGCTTCAAGTTTGTCCGCATCAGCCCGCTCCGCAAGACTGCCAGCATTCAGATGAGCGGTACTATCACCAAGGCGAGCGCCAAGGCCCCGGGCGGTCTGGGCTCCTTGCCATTGCTGCCCGGCACCGCGCTGGCGGTCGAGGACGGCAGCGTTGCAGGACAGTACACCTGGGATTTCGAGGCCGGCCGTCTTGTCGCGGCCGAGAGTACATGTGAGCTCAAGACCGCGCTCGATACACCGGTGGGGCGGATGCAACTCGAACAGAAGATGACCACCTTCGTGACCAGCACCACCCTTGCCGACATGGACCTGCCGCCCCAGCCGGTCCCGCCGAAGCAGGAGCGAGACAAACGCCCACCAGACCACGACGACCGCCGCCGTCGCAAGCCACCGGTGGAGCCACCAGTCGAACCGCAACCGGAAGAGCCGGTCGAGCCGCCCGAGTTGGTGCCGCCGCCGGATTAACCGCGAACGCAACTTGCAGAACTGAGAATGGAGAAGGCGTCTTTGGTGCCACCAGCTCGTGGACGTAACGCTGCGCTCAAGACCGGTCAACGGCTTGCTGATCACCGGGTCGTCCACTACTCCGCCCGCAGCGTGACGAACGCTGCCAGCTCGCGTCGTACCTGCTTGACGGGCTCGGTGTACTCCTGACCGTCTCCTGGCCCTGCCCCTAACTCGTTTCCAGCAATACTGTTAGGTCACGCCGCTTCGGACGACTGACGCCCATGGGGTCTCCCTGCTCATAAGCGCGCGCTGCATCGCACGTAGCCCATCGCTATAATGGTCGCCGGAGGGGTGATGCGCATGCCCGGCTCATCGATGCAACGACGAACGCGGCTGACCAGACGCCGGCCAACCCGGCTGCTCGTTAGTCTGGTACTGCTGACAGGATCGGCCACCCGCGCAGGCCAGTCGCCACCACGTGCTGATTCCACGGAAATTAGGGTGCGTACCTCGCCGGTCACTGGTCTGGCGACTTTCGTGACCGCCGGGTCGGCTGGCAGGGGAGTGGGTGGCGCCATTGTTGTCGCACCGAGTCTTGGGCGGACCGACGCCACGCCGGCAGACTTCATCCGCCAGCACGGCCACCTCTTCGGCGTGACCGATCAGGCCAGACAACTGGCCCGCGTCAAGACCAGGGCAGACTCGATCGGCCACACCCACACGACCTACCGGCAGGTTCATCAAGGCGTACCTGTGTTCTCCGGCGTGTTGAAAGTCCACCAGAACCAGGCCGGCGAGTTCATCGCCGCCAACGGGGATTTCTACCCGATACCGCCAGAACTTGTCACCGTGCCGACCCTGGACGCGGCGGCCGCCGGCCGGATCGCGACGTCAGCCGTTTCGGAGGGAGCGGTTGTCGCGAGAGCCGAGCTGATGATCGTGGACCCCGCGTGGTATGGAGACCCGCCAGCCGGCCCCAGACTGGCGTATCGGCTGGTGGTCAGCATCGCGGCCACGGGAGCAAACGAGGCCTTCTTCATCGACGCTCACAAAGGTGACCTGCTGGATCGCTGGTCGCTGACTTGCACCGCACTGGAGCGGTCCGTCCACGACGCCGCCGGTACGGATGAACTACCCGGCCCGCTGGCCAGGGCCGAGGGCGAGCCCCCGGTGTCCGACGCCGACGTGGACGCTGCTTACGACTACGCGGGTGACACCTACGAGTATTTCTGGCGGGCCTTCGGGCGGGACAGCCTGGACGACGCCGGCCTGCCGCTGGTGCTCACGGTCAACAGCACGGCCGCCCCCTGCCCCAACGCCTTCTGGGATTTCGTGAATCACCAGACCGGCTACTGTGCCAACCTGGTCACCGACGACGTCGTGGCCCACGAGCTGACTCATGGCGTCACGCAGTTCACCGCCAACCTGATCTATCAGAACCAATCGGGGCAACTGAACGAGTCGTTCTCCGACATCTTCGGCGAACTGGTCGACCTGTTTAACGGGGGTGCCGAGACTGCCGGCAGCGTGTCCGCCACGCCCTGGACGGCTCACCCCACCGGACCGGGAACGGACGAACCCAACAACCTGCGCACGTTCTGCAGCAGCTCGCCTTCCCACGCCAACGGCGTACGCTGGCTCTTCGCCGAGGATTCCGGCGGCGGATGGAACGGTGCCATCCGTGACATGTGGTCGCCTGTATGTATGGGCGACCCGGATGTCGCCAGTAGCCCGTTCCAGACCTGTGCTCCGCTGGACAGCGGCGGCGTCCACAGCGGCAGCGGCATACCCAACCACGCCTTCGCCATGCTGACCGACGGCAAGAGCTTCAACGGCTACACGGTCACCGGGATCGGGGCGATCAAGGCTGGCGCTGTGTGGTACCGCGCCCTGAGCACCTATCTGGTCGTGGCTTCGGACTTCCAGGATG
>JANQGB010000076.1 GCA_028277545.1 Phycisphaerae bacterium
CGTTATTTTCGCCGGCGCCCGTGTAGTTCTGCCAGCCACCGGTCGGCAGCTGCCTGCTCTCCGCGTACGCGACGGCGGCGGCAACCGCGTCCTCGTGTCCGCCGACCTCTCGCAAGGCCAGGACGGCGTACGCCGTCTCCTGAATCGTCTCGTTGTCGTCGTACGGTATTACGTACGCACTGTTCCAGGTGAAACCTCCCGATTCGGTGATCTGGTAGGACAGCAGGATATCGACCAGGTCGCTCAAACTGGAGGCGGCGGCGTGCTCGCCCGCCGTGGGGTCGAAGTCCTCGCCGACATGCGCCAGGGCGAATACCGCGCCGGCTAGGCCGATCACGTCGTAATAGGCGCTGCCGTCGAGTTCGTCGATCTCCGCCTTCGTGCCCGTGACCCAGGCGCCCAGATCTGCCCCCGTAACGCCCGAGGAAGCCGCCCCGACCACACCGATGCCAACATCCCAGGCCGCCAGATTGGCGATGCCCTGACTGGCGCGTACCGAGCGAATCAGATCGACGTAGGCGGCCGTGTCGTACAGCGTGCCCTCGGCGTTCCGGTCGTAGGTGCCGGCGGCCAGAGGACCGTAGAAGTAGGTGTTGAGGTGGTCTACGTAGGTCGTTCCGCCAAAGAGTCTATCTAGTTCAGCAGCCAGATATCCGTCGGACGGCGTGAACGTGACGGTCTTGGCCAGCAGAAACCCCCCGGCCTGCTGCAACGCGGCGGCCATGGCAGCGTCACCCGTGGCGGCGTAGGCCTGGGCCAGCCCCATGGCAATCGGACCGACCGTGTTGGGCGGACTCGGATTGTCCGGATCGCCGTCGTCCAGCGGCCAATCCCAGCCACCATCGTTCTGCTGCAGCTCAACCAGCCTGGCACCTCCACTTGCGAGCTGCGCCGAGCTGGCCGTCCGGAGCCGCTCGGCCTCAACGCTGTCGAGATTCTCACTGGAGACGAATCCCTGCCGCTCAAACGCCCCTCCGCGCGGCGTCACCCGCGCCGCCTGCCGCTCGAGTTGCTCCATCGGCGATGCCACGGCGGGACGCCCGTCCGCCGCCCCGGCTTTTGCTGCGCCAACTGCCAGCACCAACAAGAGAGCCGCCATTACTGCCACGCTTACCTTCATCAACCCCGCCTCCTTCAGATATGTGCCTCTGGTCTGGCACGACACCTCGAGAACCGTCAGCTACCGTGTCCTCACGCTCAGTCGGCTTCGAGTCGTCCATTAAACTTCTTATACAAAATGGCATGTCCCGGCGACGAGGCCCGCGACTGCGGCGCCGCTAGTCCACTCTCTGCCGGTGCTGATTACCGCTGGTACACGCCTGGACCGTGTTCAGGCAACTACGTCGGGGCCAGACCGCACGGATAGCCGCGCGCTCCGAGGGCTCCCTGGGGCAAGTTCAGGAAAGTCGCTCATCGCCTCCTCCGCGTCCCCCCCGAAGGAACGCCACGCGTGGCCGCATCGCTTGGACGACGCGGCCACTGCATTGGGTGTCCAGTTTACCTTTTTCCACTACTTATGTAAACGAAATACAACCAGTAACCATGCCGACCTGCCGGCACGGCACACTACTGCCGGGGTCCTCTGGCCGTCGATGCAGCGACACTGTAAGCACCCCCACGCAGGCCGATTGGAGTCCGCAGGAACCATCAGGCAGGCATGGCTCGCGGCAGCCGCGTCGGGCGGCCGAGGTCTCGGCACGCCTCAACCGTCTTGACAGGCTGAACGACCGACTGACCTTTACTGCCGGGCCATCGCGAGCCCGGGGGCATTCGCGTACGCCAATCCGCACTTGACGCAAAGTGGTACTGCAACACCAGAATTGGCCCAGGCCCGGCCGCCGGAACCTCACGTACGGCGGGCTACCGCGATCTCGGCGCCTTGGCGGAATCCGGCGTGCAGCTCGGCGTGTCGTGACTGGGGCAGGGAGTCGCCGGTGTGCTGGCGAACGGACTGCCCCAGTCACGACACGCCGAGCTGCACGCCGGATTCCGCCAAGGCGCCGAGATCGCGGTAGCCCGCCGTACGTGAGGTTCCGGCGGCCGGG
>JANQGB010000207.1 GCA_028277545.1 Phycisphaerae bacterium
GGCGGGCTTCCCGCTGGGAGCCAACCTGACCACCGCGGTCGGCGTGCCTGCCAGTGCCGCCGCCGCCCGGGCTACGTGAACCGGATTAACGCAGACGGCAAAGAATCCATGCTGGATCGCCTCGCCGCACAATCGATCGATCTGGTTGCCGGTGGCCTCCGGTTTGAGGATGGTGTGGTCGATAAGCCGGGCTAGTTCGTGGTTGGTCATGGTTGTGTTTCCGCTTGCCAAGCTGGCGGGCCGATTATAATGCCCCGGCCATGAGTGCCGCCAGCCGGAACCGGGATTCGACGGAAGAAGCCGCTACGCCGCCAGAGTGTTGCGCCTCGGCGAGCCGCAGCTTGACTATGTTGCTGTTGGCAGTCGCCTTGGGCTGCTGGCTCGCGGGCTGTCGTGTGACGAACACCACGCCCAGGGTCATTTACCTGGAGGGATCGAGCTGGTTCGGTACAGCCGGCAAGGTCAAGGCTGGCCTGAGGGCGGGTGGCTACCGAGGTGCCTTCGAGACCTTCACCTGGACGTCCTTTCTGGGCTGGGGTGCTGACCATCTGGTAGCGTCCCGCAGCCCCGCCAAGGCCAGGAAACTCGCCCGGCGGATTGAGGAGCTTCGCCGGCGCAACCCCGAGGGCAGAATCCACCTCATCGGCCTGTCGGCCGGGACGTCACTGCTGGTTCGGGCCCTCGAGCGATTGCCCGATGACGTGTTGGTGGATCACGTCGTGCTGTTCTCCTGCTCGCGCTCGGCCGACGGCGACCTTACCGCGGCGCTCGAACACGTAAAGGGACGCCTGTACGCCACTTGCAGCCGGCGCGACGCGATCCTCGGCACCATGGCGGTGACGGCCGACGGCCGGATGACCGCCCCGGCCGGGCGGCGCGGCTTCGTTCTGCCCGACGACCTGACCGACCAGGCCGCGAGTCAGTATGCCAAGGTGGTCAACCTGCCCTGGAAAGCTGCCTACCTTCGTTACGGCTGGAACGGGGGACACCTGCGTGTCACTGAGCCGCGCTTCGTCCGGTCAGTCATAGCGCCGCGGATTCTCTCCGCAGAGCCGTTTCCGCTGGACCGGCCGCTGAGCCCGGGCGAGGCGGATTCCGCCGATGCCGGGCGCATTCCGTAAGCAGGTGTGCCCGGCCGCTCGGTCGGCGTCTGCGATCAGGCGGTGCGGTCACCAGGGCGATGGGGCGTGCAGGCGGCAGCAGGCCGGAGTCGCGGAGGCCGGGTCTCGGCCCGGCCGCGGGTTTGGTGTAGGATGCGCCCGCCGTTCGGCGAGAGCCGCCGGCGTAAGGAGACGCGTCGTGCATCCAGATCTTTGGACCATCCCCGGAGTCGGTTACACCATCCGCGCCTACGGGCTCTGTATGCTGATCGGGTTCGCCCTGGCGGTCTGGATTGCCGTTGCCCGGGCCAAGCGGGTCAAGGCCGACCCCTCCGCCATCACCACGGCCTCCATCATCGGGCTGGCCGTCGGCATCATCGGCTGCCGGGGCATGCACCTGCTGCACTACTTCGGGCCGCAGCTTCGCTCCGGCGAGATGGGGGCCCGGGACGTGGTCGCCATGAGCGGTGGCGGCGAGATCATGGGCGGGGTCCTGCTGGCCATCGCCAGCGTGGTACTCTACCTGGCTCTCCGCCGCAAGTCGATTCGTCTCTACCTCGACATCCTGGTCGCTCCCATGATCCTGGCCATGGGTATCGGCCGGATCGGCTGCTTGATGTTCGGCTGCTGCTGGGGACAGACATGTGTCACTGAAGGGGGCGACAGCGCCCTGGCCTGGGGTGTGCGGTTTCCTTACGGCAGTCCGGCCTACATGCGCCATTGGGAGGAAGAGAAGCTGAGTGTCCCCGGCGAGCTGATGTGGCGCTCGCCGGTGAATAAGGAACTCTCTCCCTTCCCGCGGGTGCTGCTCTTCGACCCCGCGCTCGAGGATCCGGTGGCGGCCCGCTTCGCGGAGACGGCCAGCACCGTACGCGAGCTGCGCCAGGCCGATCCCCAGGGCGAAGAACTGGGCCGAAAGCAGGATGAACTGATCGGCCTGCAGCAGGCCCTGCCGGGCGGCACCCGGATCAAGCAGAAGGCCTACGCGGCGGCCGCTATTCATCTCCACCAGTTGGCCGGGCGACAGGGGACGGACCTGCCGGCCGCCCTGGCCCACCTGCGCGAGCTGGCGGCGAAACAGCACAGCCTGTGGGTGCATCCCACCCAGATCTACGATGCCATCGGCCTGACCATCATGTTTGTGGTGCTGTCGATCATCTTCCACCGCCGCAAGCGCCACGGGATGGTGATCGCCTGGACCATGATCCTCTACGCCGCCAGTCGCTACCTGCAGGAGATGCTCCGGGCCGACAATCCCCATGACGTGGGCGGGTTCACCATCTCGCAGTTCCTGAGCCTGGCGGTCCTGCTGCTGGGTGTGATCTACCTGGTGCTGTTACTAAAGGTGCTCCCCGAGAAATCGCCCCGCGCCCCCCAAACCGCACCAGAGCCGGTCGAGCCATCACCCTCCCCGGCCTGAGCCATTTGTCAGTAGACCTCCCCGCCTTGACCCGTGTGTCAGTAGACCTCCCTCGCCTGGGCTGTGTGTCAGTGGACCTCCCCGCCCTGAGCAGTGTGTCAGTGAAGCAGCCTGGCACCACCCGCTCATCGTTCTCCGGCCGCACTTGACGATCGCGGCCGACCAGTAGGGTGCATCTCGATGCACCGATTCAAAGGGTCAGGTATCCATCAGACCAGTAGGGTGCATCTCGACGCACCGCTTCAAACGGTTACGCAGCCAAACAGCGAAGGGTGCCCCATCCCTTGCGCAGCAAGGGGTGGGAAATCAATCAACCCCACCCGTCCACCGCCGCCGTAGAGTGCCGGCAGGCGTCACCCCAAGCGCGAGCAAAGGGAGCTCCGTCCCTGGCGCAACAAGGGGTGGGAATCAACAGGATAGGGCGGCAATTCAACAGGAATGGGTGGGAATCAAGAGGACAGTGTGGCAATCATAAGGAAAGGGTGGGACTCACCCCGGTGCGTCCCGGAGGGACGCAGACAAGGAGGGTGCATCTTGATGCACCGATTCAAAGGGTCACGTATCCATCAGCGAAGTACGTCCCATGCCCTGCAAAGCAAAGGACGGGAACCAACCAGATGGCGTCCCGGAGGGACGCAGGCGCGTAGCCACGGGCGGAGCGCAGCGCAGCCCGTGGAGAGGACCAGCCCCCAATACCTGCAGTGCCCCGGAGGGGCACAGGAGAGCGGCCGAGCGGCGCGGCCGATCGGCTACTGTGGTTGGCGTACAGTCTGCACGCTCCTCCGACCCGCCGGGGCGGAGATTTGCTGGGGTGCGGAAGCATCCACGGGTTCCGTGTCACTCCACCCGTGGCCACTTGCCTCCGCCCCTTCAGGGCGGTCCGCCGGCAACGCCATCCGCACGGCACACTGCCGCCGGGC
>JANQGB010000320.1 GCA_028277545.1 Phycisphaerae bacterium
GCCGATGCCTACTTTGCCATGATCGCCGAAGCGAAGGCCGTCTTCTTCAGGTCCTTCTCGTCGTGCAGAAACAACCGCACGTCCTCGTAGCCGCGATGCGTGCGCCGGACACTCACTCGCGGGTACTGCCCGTAGATGGGCAGATCCGTCCGCTCGTCGAAGGTCTTGATGGCCAACTCACGCCGCAGTCGGCCTTCATCGAAGGTGTTCAGCGCCGTCCGGATGGTCAGGTCAAGCGCCCGGCTCCCCCGTGTTCTTGCGTGACAGAACCACGGCGATTTGCTGCCGCTCGCCTTGACCTCCACCCTCGACTGGCTTTTCCAGTCGGTGGGCTTGAACTCGCCGGCGTTCTCGATGGCGTCGATGATCCATTCGAGAACTGCGGGATCCCACGCGGCCCGCTTGCCGCGGTGGTCCAGATGCTCCTCGAGGTGCCAGTGTCGCCCGTCTCGCTGCCAGGGCATTTGGGTCGAGTCGCCCAGATCCACCGGACCGCCGAGTTCAGTCTCGAGTTCCTGCTGCCGCCGGGCGTCGAACACTGCCCGCTCGACCACCGGCCCCGCCTCGAGGACCGGTCGCAGCACCCGGCCGGTGTGGGACGTCTTGCATCGTGCCACCGCCTCCGGCGTGCCGGCAATCACCACCTCGCCCCCGCCAGCACCTGCTTCCGGCCCCAGATCAATGACGTGATCAGCGGTCTTGATGACGTCGAGGTTGTGTTCAATGCAGACCACCGTGTTGCCCAAGTCGACGAGCCGGTGCAGCACGGCCAGCAGCTTCTTGAGATCGTCAAAATGCAGCCCCGTTGTGGGCTCGTCGAGGATGTAGAGCGTCTTGCCCGTCGAGGGACGTCCCAGTTCCGCGGCCAGTTTGACACGCTGGGCTTCGCCGCCCGAGAGCGTGGGGGCGGACTGTCCCAGAGGCAGGTAGCCCAGTCCGACGTCGTCGAGCATCTGCAACATCCGGGCGACGCGGGGCACGTTGGCAAAATGTTCCAAGGCCTCGGCCACTCTCATCCGCAGCACGTCGGCGATGTTCCTGCCCTTGTAGCGAATGTCGAGCGTCTCCCGAACATAGCGGGTACCGCCACAGCTTTCGCATTCGACCCATACATCCGGCAGGAAGTGCATCTCGATGCAGCGCTGGCCCATGCCGAAGCACGCCTCACAGCGTCCACCCGACCGATTGAAGCTGAACCGGTTGGCGGAGTAGCCCCGCACCTTCGAATCCGGCAACTGGGCGAACAACTCGCGAACGGCATCGAAACCGCCGGTATAGGTGGCGGGATTGCTCGACGGGCTGTTGCCTATCGGTGATTGGTCTACGTTAATGACCTTATCTACGTGCTCAACACCGCGGATGCCCTCGTGCGCTCCCGGAACCAGCCGAGCCCGATGGATTCTGGCCGCCAGGGCGTTGTAGAGAATCGAGTTAACCAGCGTGCTCTTGCCGCTGCCTGACACCCCGGTCACCGCGGTGAAGCGCCCCAGCGGAAAGGCGACGTCGACTTCCCGCAAGTTGTGCTGACAGGCGCCATCAACCGTCAGCCAACTATCCGGCACTTTGTCTTCCTTGACAGCGCGCCGGTTAGACGGCACCGGGATCGACTCCTTGTTGGCCAGGTACTTTCCGGTGAGTGACGCCCGCCGGCGGCGCAACTGCGTGGGCGTTGCCTGGGCGACGACTCTGCCACCTTCGCTGCCCGCCCCCGGCCCGAAGTCCAGGACGCCATCGGCGTTGTCGATCACCTCTCGGTCGTGCTCGACAAGAAGTAGAGTGTTGCCCAGGTCCCGCAACTTGTTCAGCGCGGCGATCAAGCGCCGGTTGTCGCGGGCGTGCAGGCCGATGGTGGGCTCGTCCAGTACGTAGAGCACGCCGGTGAGCCCGCTGCCGATCTGCGACGCCAGCCGAATCCGCTGCGACTCCCCGCCTGAGAGCGTTGCGGCCGAGCGGTCCAAGGTCACGTACTCCAGACCGACGTCCACCAGGAAACGAACCCGCGAGATGATCTCGTGCAGCAATTCGCCGGCCACACGCCGCTGCCGGCGGTCCAGGCGTAGCCCTTTGAAGAAGACCAGCGCCGCGTCCAAGGGCAGGCAACCGATTTCGCGCATGGTCTTGCCGAACAACCGTACCGAGCGGGCTTCGGGCCGAAGCCGGCTACCGCCGCAGGCCTCGCAAGGCACCTCGGTGACCAGCTCCTCGAGCCGTTTGCGGTACTGCCAACTCACCCGCGTTGCCCGGTCGATGGTCGGGAAGAAGCCCCGCCAGCGAAAACGCAGGCCCTGCCAGGGGCCGCCGTCGTCTGGCAGCGCAATCCACTCCTCGCCGCAGCCCTGGAGAATCGCCAGCCGCTGGGCCTCGGTCAGCCGGCTCCAGGACAGGTCCGGGCTGAAGCCCACGTGGTCTGCCAGGGCCCGGACCATGGCCGACAGCCAACCGTCGCTGGACTCGAGCTCCTCGGGCGACCACCCTGCCAGCGCACCCTCGAGTAGCGATCGCGTGGGATGCACCGCTATGGCTGACGGCGCCGCGCCCTTCTGAGTGCCCAGGCCTTCGCAGGAGTTGCACCAGCCCAGTCGCGAGTTGAAAGAGAAGTGATGCGGCGTGAGTTCCTCGTAGCTCTTGCCGCACTCGTCGCAGGACAGGTGCTGCGAGAAGCGGAGTTCCTCGTCCCTGCCCGAGGTCTGGCCATCATCGTGGAGGACCTGGACGCCTATAACCCCGTTGCCGGCGGCCAGCCCCTGCTCGACGCTATCGGCCAGGCGGGCCGCCTGACGCTTCCGCACGACCACCCGGTCCACGACCAGCTCCACGACGTGCCGCCGGCGGGCACTCACATCGATGTCCTCGTCAAGCTGATGAACCACGCCGTCAACGCGAACACGCGTGTAGCCGTTGGCCCGCTCCCGCAGGAAGAGCTGCTCGTAAGTCTCGCCCGTCGCCCGCTCTACCGGAGCCAGCACCAAGGCCCGCCGGCCTTCTCCCAAGGCCAGGACCTTTTCAACAATCTCGTCGGCCGATTGCGTGCCGATGGGGACGTCGCACCTGGGGCAATGTGGTACTCCCAGGCGAGCCGCCAGGATGCGCAGGTAGTCGTAGACTTCCGTCACCGTGCCCACAGTCGAACGGGGCGACTTGGCGGCCGCTTTCTGCTCGATGGCTATGGCTGGCGACAATCCGTAAACGTGGTCCACGCGCGGCTTCTCAACCTGCGTCAGGAACTGGCGGGCATAGGCACTCAGCGATTCCACGTAGCGCCGCTGACCTTCGGCATATACGGTATCCAGGGCGAAGCTGCTCTTGCCACTTCCGGACGGCCCGCTGCACACCGTTGTTTTGCCGCGCGGCACCTCGACAGTAATGTCCTGCAGGTTGTGTTGTTTGGCGCCCACCACCGTAATCGCCTTGGTTCCACCGGACCGCCTGGCGGTCCTGCCGTTAGCCCGGCTGCGGCTACTGGTGGTGAGCTTCTCACGACGGGGCTGGAGGACGTCCTTCAGCGCCTGGCCAGTGTGGCTTCTCCGCGAGCGAGCCACCTTCTCCGGCGTGCCCTGGGCAACGATCCTGCCACCTGCGTCGCCGCCCTCCGGGCCCAGGTCGATTATCCAGTCGGCCGTCTTGACCACGTCCAGGTTGTGCTCGATGACCACCACGGTGTTGCCCGCATCGACGAAGCCGTGCAGCACATCGAGCAGCTTCTTGATGTCGGCGAAGTGCAGGCCGGTGGTCGGCTCGTCGAGCAGGTAGAGGGTTCGCCCGGTGGATTTCTTGACCAGCTCCCGAGCCAGCTTGATCCGCTGCGCCTCGCCGCCCGAAAGCGTAGTCGACGACTGCCCCAGCTTGACGTAGTCCAGCCCGACGTCGTGCAGAGTCCGCAACATGCGGGCTATCTTGGGTATGTTGGCGAAGTGCTCCAATGCCTCCTGAACGTCCATGTTGAGCACGTCGGCGATGGACCTGCCCTTGTAGAGAATCTGCAGCGTCTCGCGGCTGAATCTCTTGCTGTCGCACACCGGGCAGGGCACCCAGATGTCGGCCAGGAAGTCCATCTCCATGCGGTTGGCGCCGTTACCCTCGCAGGCTTCGCATCGCCCGCCGCCCTTCTTGCCGGTGGCCACGTTGAAGCTGAATCGGCCGGGCTTATAGCCCCGCACCTTGGCGTCGGGCAGCTTGGCGTACAGCGACCGAATCTCATCGAACACCTTGATATAGGTCGCGGGGTTCGACCGCGGCGTCCGACCGATTGCGGTCTGATCGATATCGATGACCTTGTCGAGGTGCTCGGTGCCATCAATGCGCTCGTGCCGGCCAGGATCAACCTTCTCCGCCCCGTTAAGATCACGGGCTAACGTCTCGCGAACGATGTCATTGACCAGCGAAGACTTGCCGGAGCCGGAAACACCGGTAACGCAAACGAATCGCGCCAGCGGAATCGAGACATCAATCCCCTTGAGATTATTCTGCGCAGCACCAACAACAGTAAGCCAATGAAGCTCACCATCGTCAGGCGAAGCGGCCGGAGCCGCCGCGATGTTGGTGCGCTTACGCTTCATTTCGGGTCCGGGATGTTTCGGTCACTGGGCCAGCATGCTCCGACCACCAGTCCTGCGAATACTCGCCTTTGGACACCATCACGCAGGCATCATCGCATCCGCTTTGTGTGTCCAGGTACGCATGGCACGGTCCGTCGCTACGGGCCACGCGGTCGATCTTGTCCGCAACCTCCAGCCAGCCATCGTCAGACATACGCCACTCGAACTCGGCACCGGCTGCTCTGTTCCCGACACAGCGAACGCACTCCGGCAAACCACAGGGAAGGGCTGCAACGTGCACACCTCCATGCACGGCAAGGAACGGAAGCGTGTGCAGGAGCACGCTCGTACTCTCCGGGTCGTTCAGCCCTCGCAAGATCGCCGCCAACTCCGCCATCGGCTCACCCAACCCGGATATCAGAACGACGTCGCCAACGTCGCCCCACCCAGTGAAGAAGCCCAACTCCAAACGCCCCTGCTCAGCCAATCCTCATCTCAACGCTTCTCAATTCTCAGTTCTCAATTAACAACTCGGAGATTCGAATCACCAATTCGTCGTCCCCATCCCAGCGCACCGTCCACCAGCAGCGCCAAGCTTCCCACTTCCCACTTCTAACTTCTCACTTCCCCCGCGTCGGCACCGGCCGTCGCTTGGCCGGCACGGGAATCTCCTCCCGCCCGCTAAGGTAGGCCCCGGTAACCGACTCCTTGCAGCGAGCCACCTTGCGGATGTCGCCCTGCACGACGACCTTACCCCCGCGCGCGCCCGGCCCCGGACCGAAATCGACGATCACGTCGGCCGACTGCATGGTCTCCTCGTCGTGCTCGACGACGATGACCGTGTTGCCCATGTCACGCAGCCTGAGCAGCGAATCCAGCAGGCGCCGATTGTCGCGGGCGTGCAGG
>JANQGB010000271.1 GCA_028277545.1 Phycisphaerae bacterium
CGCGGCCTGCCCCGGCGCCGCTGTCAGGCCGTTGGCGTTGTTCGGCGATATTACCGGACCTGGGCACTGGAGCCGGGGCCGGTCGGGAGGGATCCACGACACTCGGCTGGCGGGCCGCGACGCCGCTTGCAGCCGGACAGGGAGCACCCCCGATGGGTGGGCGATCGCCGGCCCAAGCCGTGAAGGCTCACTCCGCCCAGGCGAAGTCACCAGTAGCGATGTTCCAATCGAGCCCGAAGAAGCCGGCCAGTCGAACGCCCGCGGCACCTCGCTGCAGGACGTCCGTACCGAGAACGATGCAGTCCGGATAGGCAACGCCGGAAACGAAGTACGGTAAGCGGTCGGTCAGGCGCATGCCCGGCAGGCCCGTGCCGCCAACCACGCCGACACTGGCTCGGGCGCTTCCCGGGCGCGGCCTCACGAGCAGGCAGGCCAGATCCTCGCCAGCCAACTCACGGGGGCCTACCCCCACCTTCCCGCGACGCAGCACGACGGGGCTGTCGCTTAGCAGTTGTCTCCACGCAGAATTGCTGTCCGAGTTGCCATAGACGATCACGCTGCGGTCCGGCTCGTGCAGCGGATCGAAGTCGGCGTCCGCCACCACGTCCACCGAAGCGTTACCCCGGTACCAGAACATCTCGGCATCGTATCGAGCCTTAGAGAGCGACCAGTCGTTCTCGGCCTCCGTGCCCCGCGTCCCGTACACCAGCATCACGCGGTGGCGAAAGGCGTCCTTGAAGGGGCCGTAGCGATGCGGCCCCTTGTCGTCCGGCGAGGCTGGTCCACCGGCTGACCATTTCTCGCCAGCACGGTGCAACCAGACCTTGTCCCCGCTGGCGGGCCACGGAATGTCCGGGATCGGCTGGTCATCCAGGTCCACCGTAACCGGCTCTCCAGCCGGCAGGTGGCCTACTCGCAACGCCAGGCGAGCGACGTTCCTGGTGGTGCCTACGAATCGCCGCCGGCCGGGGTCGCAGCGCACATCCACGGACGCGGGTTCCAGCATCCGCTGCTGAGCCTCGATGCCCACCCAGTGGGACCAGGCCGACACACCGGGGCTGGCCGTCGTGAAGTCTATGTGCCGAATACTGTCATCCGTGGGCACCTGGTGGCGGGCGAAGAAGTCGAACATCGGGGCCCAGTCCACGCAACCGGCACCGGGCTCGTCCGATGCATCCCACCAGTGGCCGGCGCCGGGCTGCTCGTGCCAGGCGAGATCGCGATGCCACTCGCTCAGGTGGGTCCGCATCTGGCGGGCCTGCTCGACCGGCACGTTGTCGTCCGCGTCGCCGTGCAAGACGTAGATTCCGAAGTGATCGAAGTTCCTGGCCAGGGTCAGCGTATCACTGGCTGCCGTAGCCCGCTGCATGATCGCCTCGACTGGTGACTTGCCCTCCAGGCGCTCGGCCCCGCTGTAGGACCAGAAGCTGATCCACCCGGCACTCGGCCCGATGGCGCCGAAGCGGTCCGGGTAAGTAACGCCCAGGTGCCAGGTGCCGTGGCCGCCCATCGAGTGCCCGGTCAGATAGGTGCGTTGTGGATCGGTATCCAGGCGCTGCTGGGCATGCTCCAACACCTCCAGGGCGTCCAGCCGGCCCCAGTCCTCCCAGTCGAACCCGAAGGGCCGCCGATTCGTAGCAGCCACCACATGGCCCCAGCTCTTGCCGTAGTAGGCATCGGCCTGAGCCGTTGCCTGCACACCCGCGCCGTGCAGCGAGAGGAACATGGCCGGACGACGCGGCGCCGTACCAGGCTGGCGGGCGGGCTGCACGGCGTAGTACTGCACACTGCCGTCGATGTCACTGCGAAACGTGACCTTGTAGCTCTGCTGGGGCTCGCGAGCCCGCAGGTCGACGGACGCCGTCGCCAAAACCTGGGCCGAGCCGCCGCCGCGAATCAGCTTGAGCGTTACTTCGTGCTTGCCGCCCGACGACGGGGCAGGACCCCGCAGGCGAAAGCCCACCTTGCGCGTGCTCAGGGGCGGGATGTCGGGCAACGCGGTACGGACCGTCTCCACACCGCTGCCCGTCGTCTCGAGGTACAGACTGTCGGTCGCTTCGCGGGTCGCGTTGATAAGCACAACCGCCCCCCACGCGTCCAGCGATTCGCCCACGCGAATGTCCGGCAGAGTGGCATCGCGAGTGTAAAGCAGCAGCGGCGAGGACGGTGCGCTCAGCCGCATCCTCAGGGCACCTCGCGAGGCACGGAACAGCAGGTCGTTGGTGCCCGCCTGCAACAGGATGGGCAGCCTCACGTTGCCGCTACGATACGCGTCTCCCACTCGTGGCCGGCCGTTGACGTAGACCATCCGATGGCCGGTCGCATCCAGCAACATCACCCGCCGGTCAGTCATCTCGACCGGCACGTACAGGTAACCGCCGCGAAGCTCCTGGTCCGCAGTCTGGTCAAAAACACCGTCCTCGTTGGCCGTGGTTGCGACCCAGGCCTTCGATGTCCCGTCGGCCAACTTGACCTGTTCACCTGCCGAAGGCGGGCGCCATTGCCCCGCGACAATCGCCGCCTCGATCGCATCAGTGTGCAGCGGTTGCCGCCCGCTCTTGCCCACCGCTCCAATCGCCAGCCCCTGTCGCGGGACGAGATCGCTGCCGGGCGATTCCACGGCGGCGCTTGTCGGTTGTTCAGTGCCACCGGCCGGAGCGAACTCCGCGCACAACTGCATCACCGCCAGCAGGCTCAGACCAATCACAAATCGTCGTGTCATATTCTGGCACATCCACGAGAGAGGTCTTGTTATCCGTCAGGGCCGCACGCCGGATGAATCGGGCACGGGGCTGTCAGCCGACGGCGATCCGGTTGCGCAGGCTCGCCATCAGCTT
>JANQGB010000297.1 GCA_028277545.1 Phycisphaerae bacterium
GCGCCAGGCCCGCAACTAGGCCAACCCTGCAAGTTCCGTTCCGCCTTCCCGGTCTGGCGTCAACGGCACCGCGGAGTCTAGAGACACTTAACTCAGGCTTGCGTGGCAAGTCAACTCCACCCGCGCCCGCCAGCGGTAGGTGAGCCGGGGACACTTTGCCGTCGTCAGGCGCTGCGCGTCCGCCAATATTGAGAATCAGGGCATCGGCCGCGGCGAAGGCGGCAATTGCGGGAGCTTACGCGACGGCCCGCGTTTTTCCTCAGCGTAGGCCAAGTACAGGCCATCGTCGTGAGCCCGTGGTCCACGCCGCACAAACGATGTTGCAAAAAATCACCATCCAGTTTGACGCCGCTCGCCTTGCCGCCGATACTAAGGCGTACCAGTAACCCGACAGAAGCCCGGGCGGCACCGTACGAGCAGATGGTGACTTCGGGCAACTATTTCTGTAGATTGAAGTGAACGTGGGTCGTCACCTGCGTGGCGGATTGGGGTGGTTAGGGTTGATGGCGATGGCGGAGCCACCAGAGATTGCCGGATCAGCTTCGGTTCCACCGCCTCCGCTTGGGGACGTGGCCGAGTTGGTACTGCAGCAACTGCGGCGCGGCATCCTGGTGTTTGATTCGCGACTGCAGGTCATTTACCACAACAAGGCAGCGGAGGCCCTCTTCGGCGTGGTCGAGACAGCCGCTGACCTCGCACGAGTGGGGAGCGCCCGCGCGGAACCACTCGATCTGGCGGCGAACGTGGAAACCGTCCTGGAATCAGGCCAGACCATCCGTCGGGATGGCCTGGTCTTCGTCACCGAGCGCGACGGTGAACGGCTGCTGGATGTGGTCGGCCTTCCGCTGGCTGCTGCCGAGGGGCAGGGCGTGCTCGGCGCTATTCTCGCGGTGGAGGACGTGACTCACCGGGCCGGCCTGGAACGCCGCGTGGCCGTATCGGAGCGGCTGGCCGCCGTCGGCAAACTGTCGGCTCGTGTTGCTCACGAACTTAACAATCCGTTGGACGGCATCCTGCGATATATCAACCTGGCGATTCGCGTGCTCGACTCCGGCGCCAGCGATAAGGTCGTGGGTTACCTGGAGGAATCTCGCAAAGGACTGATGCGCATGGCTCAGATCATCAGCGAACTGCTGGAGTTCTCGCGCAGCAGCGCCGCGGGATTCGACGAGACCAATATCAACGACACAGTGGACGAAGCAGTCCGGGCCTTGCAGGAGCAGGCCGACCGTGCCGGCGTGATCGTGGCGGCGGTGTACCGTGACGAGAAAATGCCCAGCCTGCGCGGCACCATGCTGTTTCAGGTGTGCTGCAATCTGATCAAGAACGCGATCGACGCCATGCCTGAGACAGGCCGGCTCACCATCACGACCGCGGTCGTGGACCGGGACGTCGTGCTGCGGTTCGAGGATACCGGCGTCGGTCTGCCCGACGACGTGGGCGCCATCTTCGAGCCCTTCTTCACGACCAAGCTGCCAGGTAAGGGGACCGGACTGGGGCTGGCGATCTGCAAGGACTACGTCGAACGGCTGCACGGTCGGATCACCGCCGAGCGCCGGGAGCCGCAGGGGGCGATATTCACGCTGTATATACCGCTGGCCAGTTGCGTGCCGGACAGCGGGCGAAAGAAATGATCATGAAGCCTCACGACACCGAAGCCGTGCCGAGCACTACGCGGAACATGGAAGAGACTAAAGGTCGCATACTGGTCGTCGATGACGATCGCATCATCCTGGATTCCCTGGGTGAGTTCCTGCGCCTCGAGGGATACGAGGTCGAAGGAGCGACCCGGGTGCCCGATGCCCTTACGCTGCTGGAGCGCCGGCCCGTCAACGTGGTCATCACCGATGTCAACATGCCGGAATCGGACGGCTTCGAGCTCTTAAGGGTGATCCGCAAACGCTTCCCCGACCTGGTGGTCATCATGATCACGGGCTACGGCACTATCGAAAGCGCCGTGGAAGCCATCAAGATGGGGGCCTACGACTATCTGACCAAGCCCATCATAGACGACGAAATCCGCCTGATTGTCGAGCGGGCCCTGAATCAGCAGGCCCTGGTGCGCGAGGTCCATACCCTGCGCAAGCAGCTCGACCTCCGTTTCGGCCTGGACAGTATTGTGGGCCATGATTACAAGATGCTGAAGATCTTCGACCTGGTCGACGCGGTGGCTCAGTCGAAGGTGACTGTTCTGATCCAGGGTGATTCAGGAACCGGCAAGTCGCTGGTCGCCCGGGTGCTCCATCATCGCAGTGATCGGCGTGACAAGCCCTTTGTCGAAGTAAGTTGCGGCGCCATTCCGGAATCGCTACTGGAAAGCGAGCTCTTCGGCCACGTGCGCGGGTCGTTCACCGGAGCCGTCGGCGACAAGAAGGGCAAGTTCAAAGCTGCCGACGGCGGCACGATTTTCCTGGACGAGATTTCCACCGCCTCACCGGCACTGCAGATAAAACTGCTGCGCGTTCTGCAGGAGCGGCAGTTCGAACCAGTGGGCAGCAACAAGACCGAGACTGTCGATGTGCGCGTGATCCTGGCCACCAACGTCGATCTCGAACAGGAGGTGGAAGCGGGCCGCTTTCGGCAGGATCTCTACTACCGGGTCAACGTGGTCAACATCGGGATGCCGCCCCTGCGCGAACGCATAGCCGACATCCCGCTGCTGGCGGATGCTTTTCTGGAGCGGTTCTGCAAGCAGATGCACAAGGAGGTCCTCGGCTTTACGGATGAGGCCCAGCAGTGCCTTCAGCGATACCACTGGCCGGGCAACGTGCGGGAGCTGGAGAACATCGTGGAGCGGGCGGTGGTTCTCACCAAGAACCGTCACATCACCATACACGACCTGCCACCAAAGCTGGTGGAGTCGGCGGCGGCGGACCCCACTCCGGACGCCTACAAGCCTGCCTCGCTCAAGGCTGCGCTGGAGGAGCCGGAGAAACGGATCATCGAGGCCGCTCTGCGGGCCCACGACTGGAATCGTCAAGCCACCGCCGAGGCCCTAGAAATCAACCGCACCACACTGTATAAGAAGATGAAACGATACAGCCTGGACGTCGATCCGGCCCGTCGGGCCCGTTCCGCCCCCGGCAGCCAGTGACCAGGAGCGTCGGGCGTCCGGCGGAAAGCCGTGCTCTCCGGCTCGACGGGTGGGGAAGTGAGACTGCTGCGCGACGTGCTTCCTGACGCAGGCCTCCGGTTGCCGTGATGAAGATGCACGCAGGGTGCCTGGGTTACGATGGCGCTTTGACATTGCTCAGGTGCGCTCGGCGGGTCCTGCGCAACTATCCGACGGTTCCGAACAGGAACTTGAGCGGCTCGCGCAGGCGGGTGGCGATGCCGCGACGGACCATGCCCACGCCGCTGAAAGTGTCGGCCGGCAACTCCTCCACCCGGACCACTTCGCCTACGCTACGGACCCGCATCGGATACGGAAAGTGCCCGTCGCCCGGGGGCACGGTGAGCTCCAGATCCAAGAGCATGCCCTGGACGAACTCGTCGGAATCGGCCTCGAAGTAGAGTCCCGTGGAGCTGACGTTCTTGGTGACCGTTCGGTAATGATGCGGAGACTGCGCGTCGGCGCGGGCACACTCCAGCGGGAGACTGATCTCCAGCCGGCGATGCGATCGCCGCTCTTCCTGTTGGTCCGCGCCCATCGTGTCCTCAGGCGGCAAGCGGGCCCCTCCTGTTTGGAGGGCTGCAATCCGGGTGCCAGCCTACCTGCCGATTTGCCGGCCGGCGCCGTCGGGGCCTAATCTCCTTCACTATCGACAATTAGAGGCATACTATCAAGATAGCCGGGCCCGTGACCAGCGAAATCGCCTCCCGCATGTTGCCCAAACGCAACATTGGCCGCCATCCTACCCCGAACTGGCGCTTCTGATCAACATCCGGCCGGCTGCGTGGGGCGTGGCCGGGCTGAGCAGGTGGTTGTTGTGAGGGCAGGGCGTTATACTCGCCGAGCACCATGGAAGAGACTCTGTCGGAACATACGCTGCTCATCGTGACAGGGGCCTGTCTGCGCGGCGAGCGGAAGGATCGGCCACTGGCCTACCGTCTCCAGGACGAGACAGCGCGCCGGATGATGGGCGTGGCACGGTTCGAATGCGTCGTCATGAGCGACGTCTGGTACCTCAACAGCAAGGAGCTGCACAAGCGACCGGTCATCAGCGTGGGAGGGCCCGGCGTCAATCACCTTTCGGGCTACCTCTACGAACGCCTCCCGGTGGCCCTGATGGTCGAGCACGTGTTTCAGATCCAGATGGACGTGTCGCTGAAGGACCACCGCTGCAGCGTCTGGGGCATGGACCACGAGACCACCGTCGAAGCCGTGGACACCTTCGTGGAAAAAGGGCACCTGGACCGCTTTTTGAAGATGTTCCCGCAGGCGCTGGCTTAGAAATCGCCAAGATCTGATGCGACTCGGAGAACCGGAGACGCCTGAAGTCATTGAGCTGCGAGCATCTTCGCGCACGTGCCTCGGCCGCGTGACCATGATCGGTGGCCGCCGTCTATCGAGTTTCTGTTGGAGGGTGGCATTACTCTCCGCCTGAAACCTGGCCGTTGACGAAACTGACAACCTTGTCGATTTCGCCGCTCTCCGTGTAGTACGTCGCCGGGCCGTGGGCCATTCCGTTCATATAGGTCATCTTCACGCGAATCGAACCGTCTTCGCGGAGATAGTAACCGGTTCCGCATCCATCCTTGAAACGCTCGTTGGCGATAATGGTTCCGTCAGGCTTATACCATGTCTCCTCGATTAGCTGTCCTGCGACGTATCTGTCGGCGAGCATCAGGGCACCGGATTCGTAGAAGTACTGCCTTGTTCCGCTACCGTGGGCGACCCCATTGGAGTCGAAGTAGAGGGTATTCGGGATGTAGCCGGACATAAGCCAGACGATGAGCGGCAGCAGCAGAAGCAGGGCCAAAACGATGAAAAGTCGGACGCGGCTTGTCTTCCTTGCTCTCATACTCGTTCGCCGTCTACGGGCCAGTCTATACCATGCACGTTGGTCGATTTTCAACGGGCCAGCTGCAAGCCACGCATTGTTTCTTTAACAGGTGCAGCGGCCTAAGGGAAATCGCGACATAGGCCGGGAAGAGCCCACACGGCGAGCCCATGAGTCATTCCGCGCTTTCGGCGAGACTCACCAAGGACGGAATCCCCACCCGATACGGCAACCCGTGGAAGACCGGAACCGTGTACTCGGTGCGCAAGGGACGTTGACTGATCATCTCGGCGCAAGGATCATCGTGGTACGGGGGGCAAGACTCGGGGTTACCTTCGGTCGTCGAGGGAGTTCTGCCCTCATCCAAGATCGGCTTGTTGTCTCGACGCGCGAGGTGAGCAATGACACCGCAGGATTCGTCGGAAGAAAGATGGGATTTCTATCTCTGCAAAGTTGACGATGCGCCGGCATCCATATTCTTGGATCTGGCACTGCGCGATTCCCTTGATGACGCGAGCCGGCAAACGCTGTACGCCCTCCAAGTATCGATGACCGAACTGGGAGAGCATGGCATGGGGACGGCGACAGAGGCAGACGCCCTGAATCCAATCGAGGATGTGATCGCCGAAGAGGCGCGGACGGTCGGGCTGCGACTCATCGGGCGTCTACGGAATCATGGCATCTGGCAGTTGACGTTTATGGGGCCAGCAGACCACGAAGAGCGTCTTAACCGCATCGCCAAACCAATATTGGCCTCGTCTGGACGAGCGTTCGAACTCGTGTCTCAGCCCGACCCGGAGTGGTCGTACTACCGCGAATTCCTCTACCCGAACGCTGAACGCGAGCGTTGGATGAAGGACAAGAGCGTCGTCGAGGCTCTTGAGCAGCACGGCGATCCCCTGATCGCGAGCAGACGAGTGGATCATTGGGTATACTTCCCATCTGCCGCAAAGCGGTCGGCGTATGCTCAGCATGTCACGAGACTCGGCTTCGAGATCGTGGGACCCGAGGATGAGAGCGATGACTCAACATTCCGCCTTCAGATTCATCGGATTGACTCCGTGCAGCTGGAGGCAATCCATGAGGTAACGGAAGAACTGTCCCGCTTAGCGCAGAACCACGAGGGTGAATATGACGGCTGGGAAACCTCGGTGGCGAAGGCGGATTGAGGGTTGAGGGTCACTGGTAACGCCGATAGTGGCGCACGTTTGACGCAGCACAAGAAAACCGCCCTGACAATGTCGCCAGGGCGGTTTCACAGGACTACCCCCAAGGGGACTCGAACCCCTGTCTTCAGGATGAGAACCTGATATCCTAGGCCACTAGACGATGGGGGCCGTCTTTGTTCATTCTCCTCGCGCCGGGCTGCCTAGGTGCCCGTGGCGTGGTTTCGCAACTTTAGACGTTCTCCGCAGCCAGGTCAAGTATGCGTATCCCTGGCCTTGACCTGTGGTGCGGGCGGATGCTGTCAGGCCGACAGGTCGATCTGGCTGCCGCTGTCCTGGGGATCGCCCTCGGCGCCGGTGCTACCGACGACGGCCTGGCTGGTCGACAGGGTGACAGACTGCTGCTGGATCTGGACGACGTTGGTGGCCGAGTGGATGCCCACCGACGACTGGCGATCCGCGGCGCCCATGCCCAGCGAATCCAGCAGACCGGTGACGGCCGCCTGCTGCTGTTCCTGCTCGTTGGACAGCAAGGCCTGCATGATCAGCAGCCCGATCATCATGCGGAGCAGTTTGTTGTTCTCCATGCCGCCGCCGATCGAGTTGAGCAGGGCATCGACCTGCGAGTGGACCATGGTGATGTTAACGGACGTGGCCGAGATCGAACTGGCCGACGACATGCCGGCTGCCGGCTGGGCGCTGGCCGGCGACTGCACGCTGGTCACCTGCTGAGCACCGCCAATGCCGCCCGATACGGGCTGTACTGGGTTCATATCCTTCTCTCCCCTTAGGGGGGCCGGTCTGGCCCCCAGGCTCACCATACATCGAAGCCACTGCGGATCCTGAGTCGGGCCGCGCCGGCCCGCTTGCGACAACATCTTGCTATGTACAGAGTTACAGCGGTCTACCGTCTGGCGCGACTGCGCAGATTGCTCCGGCGCGCGCGTTGCGGACGGCGCTCACCAGGCCCATAACCGACTGAAGACGCGTAACATGTTGCGGGAAAGAGAGTTGTGATTATCGACCGAATGTCGCGCTACGGCAACGCGCTCGGCGAGACGCTCGGCGCCGCGGTACAGAACACCGCCGCGCCGCTCGTGCAGGCCCCGCGTTGACACGAGGGTGCGGGCATCTATCATGCATCGGTACTTTTGTCGCACGCGGTTGGCGGTCTTGGGGCCGGCGCGAAGGCAGATCGAGCGGGCCGTTCGATTGACTCAGATTGTGGGCGGAGTGCCGTTGGGTGGCGGATGTGCGTCCATTGCCATGCTGGCAAATGGACGCGGCATTGTGAGGACGCGGGTTGTTTTCCGGATCGGCGCCAAAGAGATGGGCACCATGACGCAATCGCCAGCCGATTCTCCATCCTCCGCGCATCACCTGATCAAGACGCCGGCCAAGGTGAATCTCTGGCTGCAGGTTCTGGGCAGACGGGCGGATGGGTTCCACGAGCTCCGATCCTTGGCGGTGGCCGTCGGGCTGTTTGATGAACTTACGTTTGAATCAGCTCCGGCGGGTCAGTTCGAACTGCGGTGCGACGAGCCCGCCCTGGCCAAGGGCGACCAGAACCTGGTAGTGCGGGCAGCGCGGCTGTTGGCAGAGAGGACCGGCGCGCGACACGGAGCCCGCATAACCCTGCGCAAGCGAATTCCGGTAGCGGCCGGCATGGGTGGCGGCAGCAGTGATGCCGCGGCGACTCTCGTCGTACTCAACCGTCTTTGGCAAACCGGCCTTTCGGCAGAGGCCTTGGCCGCTCTGGGGGCCGAGATCGGCTCGGACGTGCCCCTGTTTTTCTGCCTGCCGGCGGCGCAGCTGGCCGGCCGTGGAGAGCAGGTGGCGCCGGTGGGTATGCAGTGGTCCGGCTGGGCCCTGCTGATACTTGGTGGCGTCGAAGTCTCGACGCCGAAGGTATACGGAGCTTGGCGGGCGGAGGATGTCGAACTCGCCGGGCGGGACGGAATCAGCCGCCTGCTGGCCGCGACGTCCGCTGAAGAAGTGGGCCGGCTGCTGGCCAACGACCTCGAGCCCGCGGTGTTTCGCGTGTGCCCGTTGGTCGG
>JANQGB010000299.1 GCA_028277545.1 Phycisphaerae bacterium
CCGGCTCGCACGCGTCGGAGTACGAATGGGGCTGGGTGCCGATCGGCGGCGGGGGGAATCTGATGACCGTGACCTACCATCCCAAGGCGGCGGGGGTGATCGGTCTGCGCAGCGATGTGGGGGGTTGTTTTCTGATCGAGCCGCCGTCGAAGGATGAGTGGCGTTCGCTGGCGCTCAGTGCGAGTCTCAGCCGGGCGGATACCAGCATCCGGGGGCCGAGCGGCTTCGCGTTTGATCCGCAGGACCCCGGGACGATGTACATCGCCTGTCAGGCCGGTCTGTACAAGACCGGCGACAACGGCAGGACCTGGACACGCAAGTTCGACAAGAACATGCGCATCAAGCACAACACGAAGAAGACGAACGAACCGCTTGCCGTCGATCCGCTCAACCCGCAGGTCATCTACGCCGGCTCGTTCGACGATGGCCTGTATCGCTCGACCGATGCGGGTGAGACCTGGGAGCATGTGGCCGATGTGCCGTACGTGCCGAACGATGGCAAGCACACGTCGATCCCCTGCGTCATTGTCTCGCCGCACGACGGCAAGGTGAACGGCCGCAGCAAGACCGTCTACGTCGCCTCCACCGACCGTGGCGTATTCGCTTCCACGGACGGCGGTCGGTCTTTCACGCAGATTTCCGACACGCTCAAGAAGTTCAACACCTTCCGCGTCGACCGCGACGGCGTGTTCTACGTCAGCGGCAACGGCGGGCTGTTCCGCTACGAGAACGGCGTATGGAGCGAGCCGCTGCTGAAGAAAGCCAGTGGCTTCGACGTCGACCCGCACAACCCACAACGCCTGGTCGCCATCTCCGACGGCAAGATGCGTCGCAGCACCGATCGCGGCGAGACGTGGACGGTCCTGACCCCGAAGATGGGCGAAGCGCACGGCTGGTGGAAGTACGCCTGGAAAAACCCCTGGGGCGGGCCCAACACCGTCACCTTCGATCCTCACCACCCGGGCAAGGCCATCTGGCTGACCTGCTACCAGGCGTATCACACCGATGACATCTGGGGCGACACCACCGTCACCTGGGACTGCTGGTACAGGGGCGTGGAAGAAACCGTTGCCTACGAAGCGATGACCCCGCCCGGCTCCAAGTACTTCTACACCGGCTTCGGCGACATCATGGGCCTGCGGCACGCGAACCTGGTCGACTACCCCGGCGGCGACGACGCCACGCCCGGCCACGTCACGCCCGGCATGGACTACTACCCCGGTGACACCGATCAGATCTGGCACACCCGCGTAGGCGGCACGAAGTGGGTCGGCATTCAGGTCTATCGCTCCAACGATGCCGGCGACACCTGGAAACTGGCCGGGACACCCTTCGGCACGCGTGGACCGATGAGCGTGGCTCACCTCGCGGTCTCCGCGACGAACCCCGACATGGTGGTCGTCGCGGCGTGCAAGAAAGCGCCCGCCAACGTGTTCACCACCGATGGCGGCAAGACCTGGAAGACCTGCAAGGATCTGCCGCCGAACCTGATGGGCCACAACCCGCGTGAGTACTGGTACCAGGGCAACATCCTCGCTTCCGACAAGGTCGTCCAGCGCTTCTACGCCTACAACTACCGGACCGGCAACGGTCGCAAGGGCAAGCTGTGGGCCAGCACCGACGGCGAGAACTGGACCGTTGTTCATGACGGGCTGCCCAGTTCCGGCGGACGCCAGAAACAGGTCACCATCACCACCGCACACAACAAGGAAGGTTGGCTGGTCCTTTCGTCCAACTTCACCGATGAGATCCTCATCTCCACCGACGCCGGCGCGTCGTGGAAGAAGATCGAGGGGTTCAGCAAGATCACATCCGGCGACTTCGCCAAGGAACGCCCCGGCGCAAGCAGCCCGGCCCTGGTCATCAGCGGTGAACGCGATGGCGAATGGGGTGTGTTCCACTGCGATGACTACTTCGACAGCGCCAACCCCACCTGGAAGATGATCAGCCTGCCCGAGTTCCCCCTGCTCGAACCGCGCGAATTGCGCGGCTGCAAGCAGGAGTACGGCCGCGTGTTCATCAGTGAGGGCGGCCGCGGCTGGGTGTACGGCCGTATCAAGCCATGACGATCACGCGCGACGTGGGCCCGGTCGTCCGTGACAGGTTCTCA
>JANQGB010000321.1 GCA_028277545.1 Phycisphaerae bacterium
GAGCACCAGGTCTTCGTCCAGCTCCAGCACCGGATCGCAGTTCTGCTTCTGATTGCAGGCCGCCACTACGGCGTTAAGCGTCATGGGGTAGTAATCAGGCTGGGCCAGCGACTTCTCAATCAGCACACCCAGGACCCGCCGCTCGATCTCGTTGAGAGACTGGACTGCTTCGCTCATGGCCCGTATCCCGCAAGTTACGGCGCTCCAGGCCGGCGCTGGTGACGTCACTCAGACCGGCGCCAAAGCCTAACCCGCACCCGTGGACGGGGTCAATCCGCGACCGAACAGCTCCAATGGCGTTGTCCGCCCGCCGGCGCGGGCGGTGCCATGCCCCGGGCTGGTGTGCTTTCCCGGACACCCAGGGCGATCTATAGTGCTCTAACGCACCTGGTCATACGCGAGGCGCGCGGTGTCTCGCAGGTTGACGACAAGGAGAAGGACAATGAAGGGGTATAGTCTCCCGGCAGTGGTTCTGGCTTTGACAGCGATGGTGGTTGCCGGATGTACGGTCAACAGCGGCGGGGGCGGCAGTTCGAGTACCCGGCTGCTGAGCCGCTCCGGCGCCGAGATTCCCGAAGGCTCCGACTGGCTGCCCCTGGTCTTTGAGGCCGAAGCCGGCCGCGTGGTTAACGTCAGCGTCACCGCGAACTCGGACCGCGCCGATCCGGACTTCCGGGTGATAGTCGGTAATGTCGACATCGACGACCTGGACGATAGTCCCATATCGGACCTGGTGGCCATTGCCGAGGTGCCCGATTCGCCGCAGGAGTCAGACTCTTTCACGCCGGAGATAACGGGTGAGTACACGCTGTTCATCACCGAGGCCAGCGAGAGGGTGGACGACGTGCTGTACTCCATCAGCGTCACGCAGCGGGACTAGGCGGCCCGACAGCGGGTACAGTCAGTCGCAGACCGGTTACACCCTGACCGGCACCGCCCGAAGGGCCGGTCACCGTTGCGGGCGTGCGGGTGTCCGGCCGGTCTCCAGCTCCTTGCCTTCGACCCCGTTTCAGGTAAGATGCGGGGCCGACAAGGCGTCAGGGCCGGCGGTGCGCCGGCGAGACGACTGCCGGGCGATTAGCTCAGTTGGCTAGAGCGCACGGATCACACCCGTGAGGTCACAGGTTCGAGTCCTGTATCGCCCAGTAGCTGCTCCGCTGCCGACTTAATCGGACATGGAAAAGAAGAAGCACGCCTAACAGAGTCCGACTTGGCTATCGCAGCAACCAGCTCTTCATCGAATTCGTCCCCGACTCCTCCGACAAGAGCTTCGTCTCGGACCTCCGGTCCGTATTCAAGGCGCATGACCTGGCGCCTAGGTGCAAGCAGGACCTCATCTTCTCGTTCACTGCCACCTTCGATTCTCCCTGTGGGCCGTTTGACCTTGATAGCGACGACTGGAGTTTCGTCTTCGTCCATGCCGAAGAGAATCAGGAGGCAATTCACTACGTGGATCGCATCCTCAGTGAGAGCGGACGGTTTCGGAAGGAGGGAGTGAACGACGAGGATTACGCCTGGCCAAGCGCCTCAAGCGCCGCTGGGAGCCGGTTGAGTCGTGTGGGTCATCGACCCCTCGTGTTCCGGCCTACCTTGACCGGCAACGCCATAGCGCGCTGACCGGCAGGGCGTGGATGCGTGAGCCAAAGGGGATCGAGTCTTGGCCCGCATAGAGCACGACACCTCAATGAAGACGACTGCCTGTGAATCATGCAGTTTCTTCAAATGGGAGGAGACTGCCGAGAGGCCGGCAGACAACCGTTAGCTGGCTGAATATCGTCCACCAAGTGGCTGATTTTCAGCCACCCAGGCCAGGCGCTGGTTGGAGATCGCTGCCAAGACCTGCTTCCCGGGACATGACGCGGTCGCGCTCATTGCCACACCGCTATGCCCCGCACCAGCGAGTACAGCCCTTCCCCCCCACGCCTCGCGTGATTCGCGCCGCGGCGCCCGCCGGAACGACGCGCCGTGAGGAGTCACAGGTGCGATGGGGCATAGCCAGGAGCGTTGGCGCGGGGGAGGATTGGCTGTAGGATTGGCCCATCAGCCCAGCCCGCGTGGCCGATTCCATCCTCAAACCAGCGGATGGACGTGTGATGGGCGGTCCACGCGTGGGCGGCGCGCAGGAGAGGTGTCCGAGTGGCTGAAGGAGCCGCATTCGAAATGCGGTGTGCGGGTGACCGTACCGGGGGTTCGAATCCCTCCCTCTCCGTTAACCAGTCAAGCAACGCCACAAGCTTTTGCTTCACAGAAGTTTGTGGCGTTTGGCCTATCGCGGCCCTGCTGATCCCAAGCACTTGACCTTGACCGACCGAACGCGGTTGACGCGTCGGGGAGCCTTCATCGCCTGGGACCTCAAGCCAGTTCCGCTCGTAGAGAGGCGATCACCGCGCTGAGGTTGATAGACTCTGGGCAGGCCGCTTGGCAGGCACCGCAGTTGGCGCACGCTTCCGCCGCGCCGGGGCCGGTGGCCGCGTACTGAGTCAGGGCCAGTTCGCGGTCGCCATAGGCGTGGAGGTAGGCGTGACACCTTAACAGGCCGGCCACGCCAACCTGCTCAGGGCAGGCCCGATCGCAGGCCCCGCAGTGCCGGCAGGCCCCGCGGCTGTCGGCCAACACCTGCTCTTCGATTCTTCCCAAGTCCGCCCGGCTGAGTTTGAGCGACGGAACGGCGAGGTTCTCCTCCAGAATCTTGATGTTGGGCATGTGCGAGTTGAAGGCGTCGATTCCGCCCCGGGCCAGCATATACGCGTACGCCCGCTGATAGGGCGTCAGGTTCACGCCGGCGAACGTCTGGTCGTATGCCTTGTCGTAGACCTTGGCGTCGCTCCTGATCGGCCCCGACGTCTTCATGCTGATCACCCCGATGCCGGCTTGGCGCATCTTCTTGATCGAGGGTGCCAGATCCGCCAGGCTGTTGGGGTTCACCGACAGCATCACCACGTCGTAGCGCTTCGAGTCGGCCGCCAGGTTGCAGACGGTGCCCACGTTGGTGTGGGTCGCCAGGCCGAAGTACCTGACCTTGCCCGCGTCACGGGCCTTCAGAAAGGCCTCGTAGAGGGCATCCATGGTCACCACCCAGTCGTGTTCCACGCCCTGGACCATGTAGCAGTCGATGGTGTCCACCTGGAGCTGTCGGAGCGATTCATCCAGTTGATCGGAGAACAGGCGAGCGGCCTCGGCGTCGTCACCTGGCTTGATCCTCATATCGGGCCAGCCAATATGACCGGCCTTGCTCACGAGCCAGATTCGGTCGCGATGCCGCTTGGCGATGCCGGAGATGGCCGCCTCGCTGTTGGCGTATGCCCGGCCGGTGTCGATGTAGTTCACACCGCGCTCGATGGCGATCTCCAGCAGCCTCCTCTCCGCCCCATCCCGGGAGTACAGCCCTCCGGCCCCGAAGACCAGGCGGCTGCTCATAAAGCCGGTTCGGCCCAATCGGACGTAGGTCATGCCTGGCTGCTTGTTCCGCCATTCCGCTGCCGGTTCGGCGGCCGACGGATCATCCTTGCCGAAAACGTCCATACTGCCCACAACAGCGCCGGCCGTTGCCGTCCGGGCAACCTGCCCCAGAAACGTGCGTCGATTCATCTCCTTGGACATGAGCAAACCTCCAATAAGTCGAACCCGAACCCACGCGGACACTCAACCTCAGTCGATCCTGCTGCGGGAGGCTCGAGGTCCAGGGCCCACATACCGCAGCAGTCATCGCCAGCTATCAGGAACCACCCTCCTCCAGCAAGGACAGGGCGAGCATGGTCAGCGTCTCCACGCCGTATTTGACCGATGGCATCAAGTCAGCCTGGTACTTGGCGGAATGCAGAGAAGGCAGAGACGACCCGCCGGGCTTCAAGCTGGCCTCATACCTTTCTCGGCTCACAGAGCCGAGCGAGAACTGCAGACCCGGGACTCCCAGAGTTCGGGCGTACAGGCCGAAGTCCTCGCCACCCATTCCAGCCGGCTCTTCGATCACGTTCTCCGGGCCGAGGATGATCGCAAACAGGTCAGCAGCGGCCCGGGTCAAGGCCGGGTCGTTGTAGCAGGCACGCATGTAGTCCTCGTCGATAACGATGTCCGGCGGCCGGGGAGACCCGAACGCGGTGCAGGTCCCGTTGGTGATCTGCCGAATGCCATCCATAACCTGCTGGCGAACTTCGTCCTTGTACGACCGCACGGTGAGCTGCAGCCGGACCTCATCCGGTATGATGTTGTGTTTCGACCCGCCGTGAATCGAGCCGACGGTTACCACCGCGGGTTCGATGGGATTTACCCGCCTGCTGACCACGGTCTGGAGCTGGGTCACCACGTGGGCGGCGATGACTATCGGATCGATGGTTGTGTTGGGGCGGGCGCCGTGGCCGCCCCGGCCGTAGATAGTGATGTCCACCGAGTCGACATTGGCGGCCGACCAGCCGGCCGTGTAACTGACCTGACCGGCGGGATACTTGTGCGACACGTGCAGCGAGATACAGAAGTCCGGGCGGGGGAAACGCTCGAACAGCCCATCGGCGATCATGGCCCGGGCGCCTACGCCAACCTCCTCGGCTGGCTGGGCGACCATAACCATCGTGCCCCGCCACTGGTCCTTCATGGCGCTCAGTAGTCTGGCCGTGCCAATCAGTGACGTGGTATGGATGTCGTGTCCACAGGCGTGCATCACGCCCACCAGGCTGCCGTCCGGCATCTTGGCAGTGACCTTGCTGGCGTATTCCAGGCCGCTCTCCTCGGTGATAGGCAGAGCGTCCATATCCCCGCGCACCATAACGGTCGGCCCGGAGCCGTTCCGGAGCACGCCCACCACGCCGTGTCCACCGACGCCGGTGGTTACCTCGTAGCCACTGCCGGTCAGTTCTTTCGCCACCAGGGCCGCGGTGTGTTCCTCGTGCAGAGATAGTTCAGGGTTGGCGTGTATATACCGGCATGTCTCTGACAGGGTGGCCAGGTTGTCTCTCAACAGGGCAGAGACTGCCGCGTGTTGCTCGGCCCGAAAAGTGGCGTGAATCTCTTGCCCGGCCGCTGGTAAGCCTGATACACCCACCAGAATCACGACAACCATCAAGGCTCTGCTCATTTTGATCTCCCAGGAGTTGTATTCGATCGGCGGCCTATGCGGGGCATCCGTCCGGCCCCGGCAACATCAGACTACGTCCGCGGCCAGCGGGTAGCAAGGACTCTCCCGGGGGCGAGTTGCGACACGGTGTCTCGGCCGCGGCGCGCCCGGCACGATCCGGTCGCGCCCCAGGCCAATCGACGCCCGGTGTAGAATCGCCGGCCCCGGCCGGTGTACTGAAGCAACAGGCTCCACGATCACGCCGCCACCTGCCTCTGACCGCTTTCTTTCAATCTCCTTAGCTTTGGTGCCATCGAGATGCATTTGCACTCAACGGGCCCTCTCCGGCCAATTGCGTAAGTCACGCTGTATTAAGGAAGAGTTAGTTTTAACGGCCGGACGCCCCTAACCGTTTGTGATGCAGGGCGCCGAACGATACAATGGGCTTATACGTGAAGGTTGTGGTTCGGAGGTGGCCAGTTCGCCTCCGCTGCGCTCCGCCTCAGTGCGTGGTGGATTGCCGGTGGACTGCTCATCACAGCCACAACCGGCTGTATGAACATCTGGATAGCCTGCCCGCCAGGGCCGTCCCCCGGCCCACGTGTTCAGGCTGACCCGCGCCGGCGTGGCGGGGTCGTAAACAGGAGGAGGCAGAAGATGGCAAGATCCCTGCAACTGATTGGACTGGGCTTGGTGGCCACACTGGTGTGGCCGGCGGTAGTCGGGGCACAGTTCCCCTCGGAGGTAGTTGGCTTCAACGGCCCGCCGATCGATGACCCCGAAGCCCACGAGATGTTCCAGCCCCCACAGGTCTCCGGAACAACCAGCGAGTTTATCGTGCCCAACGTCACCGGCTTCGACAACAACAACTTCTTCAGGGCCTCCGGTTTACAGTCCGAAGGCCCTGCCGCCCTGGAGGCGCACTTCATCTGGGACAACGTAATGGAACCGGACGCCTGGGTCCGTCTGACCACCTTCAATGGCGCGGAGCGGCCCAATCCCTCGCTGGATACCCGCGGCAAGGTGCGCTTCAAGATCACCAACCGCAGCCAGATCTTCCAGGGTGAGGTTGGCCTGTGCATCGGCGTTCGGGAGACCGGTGGCGCAGACATCCCGCAGATGCAGGACGGCGGCACCAGCGGTCCGATCGAGTGGGTAGGTACAGACACCGCGGTCAATGCCATTATTGCCGGACCGGACGGTCTCGTGGATACAGCGGCCACCGGTGACGACGTGCAGGAGTATCCGGTCGGCTACGACATCATCGCCAATGACCTGCCTGCGGGAACGGCCGTCATCTCGCCAGGTGTAAACGGCGAGATCGACACCACGCCGGTGGGTGACGACGAGAACCGCGCCGGCTACCGCATCGGAGCCAACGGAAGCCGGCTGCCGCTGCCGGCGATCACCGTCCCGGTGTCACCGAGCCCGCTGTTCCTGGAGTGGGATCTGGCTACGGGTAACGTCTTCGTGTGTACGACCGAGGACCCGGGGACTCTGGAGTGGTCAAACTGCACGAATCAGGGCGGCGGAATAGCCGGCTTCACCGGTAATGGCACCCTGAGCGACGCCCCCGACGACCGCGGCACGTTCGAGCACCTGGCGGTGACCAATCTGGTGGATGACAGCGCGACCAACATCGACTTCGCCATCGATGAACTGAGGTTCGAGGCCACCGTGCCGGACCCGACCCCGCCGCCCAGCATCCGTGGTCCGGTTGTGGAGTCGGACGCCGAGGTGGAGGTGGACTGCATCCCCGACGCGACGTCGGCGGAGTTGTTTATCGACGGCGGCTTGCAAGGCAGCGTGACTCCGGTGGACGGCGTCGCCACGTTCGGCAGCCTCACGCTGGGCATCGGCGACACGCTCACTGCCACCCAGACCGCCAACGGGGTCACCAGCGAGCTTTCCCCGCCGGTGGTGGTCTATGCCGAGGGAACCGCCCTGGCCGAGAACTTCGACGCCTATGCTTCGCAGGCGGAGCTGGAGATGCTCTGGACGCCGGAGTTCCCGGACAACGACAGAAAGATCCAATTATCCACCGGCAGCGCCGCGAGCTGCCAGAACCTGGTAGCCGCGTCGTACACCTCGGGGTCCGAAGTCTCGCGAGTCTACTTCTCCCTCGGCTCGGTGAACGGCACCGACGAGGAGCCGCTGGTGGTGACCTACCAGTTCAAACATGACTCCAACAGCACGGAAGCCCGGGCCCGCTTCGAGCTGGCTCCGGACCTGCCCAGAACGTATGGCGCCCTGGGCTTCGCCTTCAGTAATGGAATCGGCGACGCCTTCGGGGAACAGTACACCAGCATGACTAATTCCCCGTCGCCGATCATCGAGGGCTACACCAGCGACTACTTCAATTACGATTACGCTCTGACCGGCATCACCCGCGTGCCTGGCGA
>JANQGB010000430.1 GCA_028277545.1 Phycisphaerae bacterium
GACGCCAGGTGAGCAGGACGTCGACGGGGGCTGCCTGGGCAACTGGGTGCCTGGCGACCTGGACGGCGACGTCATGCTCACCTGGCGTCGTGTACGCGAGCAACAACTGGGTCGGGTCTCCGTGGGCCGGGCTGAGGCTGCCCATTCCACCGATATACCACTCACCCATGGCGAAGCTGCCATCGTTGCCCGAGCTGCAGTCCGGCTGGCGATAGGAGTATCCCATTGTGTAGTCCCAGGGGCCCTTGCTGCCATCGACGCCGAACTCGCCATAGATATCCAGCAGGTTTGACCCGTTGGCCGTGTCCGTCAGGATGTAGCGGTCGTTGCCGTCCCCAATCGGGCCGGCCACGTTCAGGTCGGCGTCAAAGCCGTAGACGAACGAGAACGCCCCTCCGCAGTCACCTTCCTGGTTCGAGTTGACCACGTACGAACGGCCGGCACCGATGACAGCGCCCGTAAGATCGATGTCCAGCGTGACATCACTGCTGGCATCATCCTGGATGATCAGGCCGCCCTCGGGGAAGGTGTAATCCTCCAGCCCCGTGTTGGTGATCTCCACGAACTTCGGGCAACCACCGCTCTCGGCACCGTCCACCACCTCGCTGATAATCAGACACGACGAGTCATGAACCGCACAGGGGTTCGGATCGCACGTGGTGTCATCACCCTGGTATTCGCCACCGGCGCTGACACAGTCGGATTCGGTCATTACCTCGCAGCTCCCGCCTACGCAGCAGGCGCCGGCCACCGGAGCACCTTCGAACTCCACTTCGCTGAGCATCATGTACCGACTGGAGGTGAAACCGTCGTCCTCCAGAGTGAGTTCCAGCATATCGCCGGTCATACCCAGGTTGTTGAAGGTGGCAGCGAAGGGTGCCGACCCCGGTGGGTCGGTGACGGCGTACTGCAATGTGGTGCCACCCATGGTCAGCACGACGTCAGACGGCGGCACGACGCCGCCCCCGCCACCGCTGTCGTCCACGTGGATGGTCACCGCGGCCAGGTTGATCGGTTCGGCGAAGTGGAAGGTGATGGTCGGCTCGATTGTGTGCCACCCGATGTATGGCCAGTTGTTCTGATTCCAGTGTTGGGTGGCAATCACGCCGTTGGTCAGGTCGCCCAAGCCGTCGCTCAGGGGTGCCAGGGGCACACTGTTGTCGCCCAGCCCGTTGTAAGCGTCGTCGAAGTAAGTGTAACTGCCCGTCTCACCGTTGAGCAAATCGTACGTGACCGGCAGGAGCACGTTCACCGTGGTGAAGCTGAACGCCGGGCAGTAGTCGCCGTCTCCGCAAGTATTCAGACCCCGAACATGCCAGAAGTGCTCGCGGACCATGGCCAGCGGCGTGTCCAGCGTGTGATTGGTCGCCGTGAGTGTCGTGCTGTAGACCACGTCGGTAAAGCTGGCGTCCGTTGCCACCTCGAGTTCGTACTCCAGGGCATCGGGCAACGCCTCCCATACCAGCGTGGGCATCAGGCTGACGTCGGTCGCGCCGCTGGGCGGCTCGCTCAGGGTCGGCTGAGCAGGAGGCCCGGTAGCCACGCTAAGCCCCACGTTCGTAGTCCGCTGCATCGAGGAGGTCGTACCGGTTACCACCACGTTGTAGCTGCCGCCGGCCACCGCGGTCAGGTTGCCGAGCGTCAACACGGTCGTGAACGGTGGAGCCTGGTCGTTAACGCTCAGGTCGACGGTGGCACCCGCGGGCTCCCCGCTGATGGTCAGGTTGACGACCTCGTCGAAGCCACCCATCTCGTCCACCTCGATGGTGTACTGCGCCTGGGTCTCCGGCGGACAGCACAGATCCAGCATCGCCGGGGCCGGTGACATCGAGAAGCCGTACGGCTGCGGCAGGAGCAAGCCGGGGTCGCCCAGCAGCACGAACTCCTCGAAGAAGTTGCGGATCTCGTCTTCGTGCTGGAGCGGCCCGTGGGCCGGATTGCCGTCCCACAGCCCGTATACCCGGTTAAACCTGAACAGGCCGGCCCGCCAGGCCGGGCCTACTTCCCAGATGTTGTCCTCGAAGAACGAGGCGAAGAAAGCCTTCTCGTGCAACACCGACGGTTCCCAGGCCGCGACACTGCCCCAATAAATGTAGTTCGACGCCGAGATGTAGGCGGCGGCGCCCTTGTTGGCCGCCCGCAACCAGGTCTCCCCGGCACACTCGTCGTAGGAGAAGTGGGCGGTGTTGCAGGACCAGCCGAAAGCAAGCCCGTACAGCCCCTCGTTGCTCAACCCGTTAATGTCGCTCTGATCGAACGACGGATCCCACCAGCCGCTGGAGCTACTGTGCCCGAAGTACAGCGTGAAGAGCGCCCCGTTATTGATCGCAGCGGTGACATCGGCCGTGTCGGCCCCCTGCGAGGCATACAGCTTGATGCCTTCGTAGCCGGCGGGCTCGAAATAGTTCTCGATGACCCAGTCGTGAGTCGGTTCCGCCTGCCCGTAGGTGCTGGGGTTGGCCAGGAAGGCACCGCGC
>JANQGB010000577.1 GCA_028277545.1 Phycisphaerae bacterium
CTGCTGCCGGTTCGACCTCGATCTTGACGGAGACGTTGACCTGGCAGACTTCGCCGGCTTCGTGGAGCTCTTCACGGTGCCGTGATCCCAGGCGAGACCTGCCCGGGTCATGGAACCACTGTTTATGCCCGCCTCCGCGCTGAAGCCACCCCTCAACGCAGGGCGTGCCCCGTATCCGTGGCGTTTGCTGTAGTCCAAGTCAGCCGGCAGGAGTTGCCGGTAGGCTGGAAGTAGCGGCGTTGCCTTGGCGCAGCCGCCCGATCACTCCCACGAGTTGATTGCGGTTGACCGGCTTAGTGATGTAGTCGTCGCAGCCAGCCTGGAGGCACTTGGCGCGGTCGCCGGACATGGCGTGGGCCGTCAAGGCTACTATCGGACCGCTGTAGCCCTGTTGGCGCAGTCGGCTGGCGGCGGCGTATCCGTCCATCACCGGCATCTGCATGTCCATCAGAATGACATCGAACCGGCGACCGCTGCTGCCGGAGGCCAGCGCCCTTTCGACAGCCGACTCGCCGTTATCCACCACTGTGACGTCCGCGCCCGCCCGCTCCAGGATGTGGGTAATCAGCCGTTGATTGTCCGGGCCGTCCTCGGCCATCAGAACGGTGCACCCGCGCAGGTCTGCCGGCGTGGCGTCCTCCAGCGCGTTCTTGACGTTGTGGTCTCGGGCGGGTCCGGACCTCTGCTCGAGCATCCTGACGCCTTCCAGCGGACCGGTCGCCACGGTGGCACGCATTCGCGTTCCGCTACCTTGACGAGTCTCGGCCACCTCGATGCCTCCGCCAAGTAACTCCGCGAACCGCTGGCTGATTGTCAGCCCGAGCCCGGTGCCCCCGTACTGTCGTGTCGTGGATGTGTCGGCCTGCGTGAAAGGCTGGAATAGCCTGGCAACCTGCTCCTCAGTCATACCCACGCCGGAATCCACCACGTCAAACCGCAACAGGGGCCTGTCCAGGTCCTCGACCAACTCGGTGACCAGGCGTACCCCGCCGATCTCGGTGAACTTGACGGCGTTGCCCAGCAGGTTGATCAATATCTGGCGCAGCCGCGTCGGGTCGGTCACGATGCGCTCCGGAACTGCGCCTTTGTACTTGACGTCCAGGGGCAGCCCTTTGGCGTCGGCAGGCACGCGGGCCAGGGCCACTGCCTCTTCAACCACCTGGACGGGCGAATAGGGGATCTGCTCGACCGTCATTCTGCCGGCCTCAATCTTGGAGAGGTCCAGGATGTCGTTGATGATACCCAGCAGGTAATCGCCGTTCCGTTTGATGGTTCTGGCGGCCTCGAGCCTCGGCGGCGGGGCGTCCTCCAGGTTCCCGTGTTCGAGAAGCACGTCGGCAAATCCCAGGATGGCGGTCATCGGCGTCCGGATCTCGTGACTCATGTTGGCCAGGAACTCGCTCTTGGACCGGTTCGCAGCGTCGGCTTCCTCCGCCAGCAGCTCTGCCCGCTGGACGGATGCCTCCAGCTTGCGATTGACTTCCTCGATACCCGCCTTGGCCCGCTCAGCTTCGTGGCGGCTGATCTCCATGTCGCTCATCATGTTGAGGCTTGATCTCCGGGCCCTCTGCAACTGCTTGTTCTTGGCGCTGAGCGTCTGGGCCTGCTGGGCGAGTTCCCGGTTTGCCTCTTCCAACTCCGTCGTACGCTCGTTCACTCGTGATTCGAGAGTGTCATAAGCCTGCCGGAGACGGTCGGCGAGAGTGTTGAAGCTCACAGCCAATTCGCTGATCTCGTCGCGCCCCCGGATGACCACCGGTGCAATCTCCCGCCATTCCGATCGTCCGGCGCCGTAGCGGAACGATGATCCGATCCGGGTGAGGCGGCGAGTGACTACGATTCTGAAGACCAGGATGATTGCGCCGAAGAGGAGCCCGACGCCCGCCACCACTATCGCGGACTGCCCAATCATGTTCTCGCGAATCGA
>JANQGB010000815.1 GCA_028277545.1 Phycisphaerae bacterium
CTTCCGGCAGCCAGCCCTGGCGCCACAGGACCGCCCGAGCGATCTGGGCGCCAGCCCGGGCATGGCCGTGGCTGGTGATGCGGCCGTCACCGTCGATGCGGGTGCGCGCCGGCTTGGCGACATCGTGCAGCAGGGCGGCGGCGAACAGCACGCGCCGGGCCGGCAGCGGCAGAGTGCGCCAAGCCGCGTCGTCCACCAGGGCCTCGATCACCATGCGCGTGTGTACCCAGACATCGCCTTCCGGGTGGTGGATCGGGTCCTGCAGACACCCGCGCAGCGCGGCGATCCAGGGAAAGGCGGCGTCGAGGCCGGTCCAGTCCAGGTGCCAGGCGGGCGGCTGCGGCAGGAAGTCGGTGAGGGCGGGACCGGCGGTCATGGAAGCGGCGGGGCGGGTTGCAGCAGGGGGCTTCGGCTATGATCGTGCCTGTAGCTCCTTTTGTGGTAAAGTGCCAGCCAACAGGGGAACGGTCTGAAGCTCTGAGCGGAGGAGAACGATTGTGGTGGAAACGGCGTTGCGTCGGATGTCGGTCGAGGATTTCCTGGCCTGGGACGATGGCACCGACCGGCGCTACGAACTGATCGATGGAGAGCCGGTCATGATGGCGCCACCGCGCAAATGGCATCGGCGGATTCTGAGGAATCTGTCTTGGCTCTTCGCAGAGCGGTTGGCGGCCCCCTGGGAAGCGGAACCCGAGGCGGGCATCCGCTTGCCGCACCGGAGCGACCGTTGCTATTACGTCGCGGATATCGCCGTAACGGCGGCTCCGGAGACCGGCAATGATCAATGGACCGATGATCCCATCCTCATCATCGAGATCTTGTCTCCGGAAACCAGGCATCGCGACCGCCGCCGCAAGTTGCCCGATTATGCCTGCTTACCCTCGGTTCTGGAGATCGTTTTGGTTTCGACGGACACGCGTCTGGTCAAGGTCTGGCGGGGCTTGGCCGATGGGACTTGGCCCGTCGAGGGCGAGAGGTACCGGGACATTGTGCTCTTCAAGTCCGTCGAGGTCACGGCAACGCTGGACGAGATCTATAGGGGGACGGCTTCGTAATACCAGTGGCCCTCCAGCCTGACGAGGTAGGCTGGAGGGCCACTGGTCTTTAGACCTACCGCATCCGCCGATGGCCGACGTCAACGCCGGCCCGACATTGTGATTGTCCGTTCGAATTGAGGATAACTGGTGTGGTTTCCGGATCAGAAGTTCGCTGTGAGCCGAGCCACAAATAGGAAGTGAACTTCTGACCCACCTCACTCGTACTGCGTTTCAGTAGTTCGCACCACCTTGCGGCCCGACCGTGAGCGGACGGCTGAGTCAAAGCAGTACTCGTAACTATACGAAATCTGGTAGGGCTGTTGATTGACTTTGCACAACCGCGAAGCAACTCCGAACCTTGCCTTTGAGCGCCGAGAAGGAACAGGCGATGTTCAACGCTGAAGAGGTCTCTCAAGCGATCGCGTGGCGCCATGAGCTTCACCAGCATCCTGAACTGGGGTTTCAGGAGACGCGCACGAGTGACC
>JANQGB010000818.1 GCA_028277545.1 Phycisphaerae bacterium
CATTAATGCTGTGACGGACGAGACCGTCAGATGTCCTCTGCTGTCGGTGCATCGAGATCAGAGCCGGGCACTCCCACGTCAGGCGGTTGCGACGGGTGGATATAGCTCTTGCCTCCAGACCGTCCACGCCGTGGCGGGCGATACCTTGCACACGGGATCGTTTCGTCCGATACTGCCACTCCTGGAGAGCATCTTCGAGACTACAGATCGGCCGGCAGGGGCTTGCCCCACAGCGCGCGTGCTCAAGAAGCAGGCGGGATCGGACTCGGAGAACAGGGCATATGGACTCGGCTCTCACCTGGCTTAATCAGAACGCGGCGGCGCTGGGCCTTATCGTTTCCGCCCTAGTGGCACTCGGCGGGGCCTATGCTTATATCCACCGGCGCCGCAAGCAGGCGGACCCAAAGCCGATCCGGTACAATCCGCCGCCTTCGGCTGCCGGCAGGATCTACTACTTGTCCACGAGGCGCCTTGACAGCGTCTACGAACAATTACCCGACGAGGCCTACGTTGATGAGGGGGGACAGAAGTACGCGTGGGTCGACCGTGCATCGCTCGATGCCCCAGGTGATCTGGGACAACGAGAGCGCAGGCTGAGAACCAGCCAACGTCAGTTGCGCATTCTCCTGAACCATTGGGATCGGAACCGCGGATGCCGCAGCCTGGCGGCCGCTTTGAAGGCGGGAGACGCGATAGATTCGACCGTCTTCTACGAGTGCGAATCCGAGTTCCGCGTCGAGGATCGGGATCCGGCGGATCCTCTGTTAACCCTGACGGCCCAAGTCGACGACTACCAGATCACTCTTCAGGGAAGCAAGGAGGGCTTCCCTGGGCTCTTCCGAAGCCGAGACGACGGGCCGTTCGAGCCGAACTCGATGATCCCGGATTTCTTCCGCGGGCGGCAGCCGATGCGACTGCTTGCACTGGCTGAGTGCCAGACGGTTGACCAGGAACGCAAGATCATCACCGGGGGAGCGCTGTGTCTCATGGAACCTCCCCGCGACAACTGAGAGTGCGAGCCGTGACGATCCTGGGCTCCCGACTCAACATGCTGCTGGCCGAGGCGCCAGCCTGGCTTCATGTTCCCCAAGATGCCGCGGAGGGGGCCTTCGCGGGCCGATACCTGAGAATAGAGGGCCGGCCTTTCGCGCTGGGCCGTGAACTGGGCCGAGGCGAGGAAGCATTCGTCTTCGAGCTAGTTGACCTCCGGACTGGGCAATTCGACTATGTCGTGAAGGTCTGCCGCCACCGGCCCGAAAGCGATCGCGCACGGCAATGGGCAGTACCCATTCGCTTCCAGCGCAACGTGGCCGCTCGCATACCTGACATAGAGCTCTATCCGTGCCGCTTGGTCGCCATCCCAGGAGGTGTGGTCAAGATTCAAAGATACATATCCGCCGACCCTCGCACAGACTGGCTATCCCGGCTGCCGATACAGCCAGTCGCTGCGGCCATCGCGGCCGGTCGTGAGGACGATGCCCGTCGCTTGCTCGCCGAGTTTGTTCGGCAGCACGATGAGCAAGCGGTGTTCGTTGATATGCGAGCCTACATCGCCTTCCGGGAAGATCGCGTGGACGAGGCGCTCGCACTCTATGTAACTGCACTGGCTTCGCACATTGCCCGGAAGAACTCGTCACGGTTCTGTGTCGCCATCCAACTCGCCGAAGTGTTGGAGACCCTCTACCGCAGAGACCGTTCTCGCGGTGTCTCGGAGATGAGCGGCACTCTGAATGATGGAAGTGTGCTCAGCAACACATTCTTCGCCAGCGCGACAGAGGCCGCGATGGACGACTCGCTTCAGGATCGATCCCTTTTTGTTCTGCTCGAGGTCTTGGCGGATCTTCCATACTTCGTGGCGGCCCTGAACTTCATCCAGTGCAGCCTTGGCGGCCTCACCAGGTCATTCGAGTTTCAGACCGTGTCCGCCGCTGTCGAGCAGATTGACCCCGAGAACCCTCTGCTCGGCGAGTTGCGCGAAAAGGGATGGTGGCAGGGTAGGCGCGCTCAGGTTGAGCAACACGCCGAGCTTCCACAGGAGCAAGCGCCGGAGTCACCGGATGCTGGGTATTCAGTACCAGTAGTGCCGCTGTCTCTCCGTCATCACCTGGCGGAACATGAGAGAGCCTACCGGCCCGAGACAGAAACAATCCGGGGAGGACACGCGCGCGTAGTAGCCGCGCTCGCGCAGTTCCGGGCCGGCCGCGCGGGCGAGGCCGAAGCCAACCTGAGGGAGGCGATCCGCATCGAGCCCCACATCGCTGATCATCGGGTCGCCCTGGCCAACCTGTTCACAGCAACCGGCCGACATGAGGCGGCGGTCGCAACGCTCCGAGATGCTCTGGACGCAGTCAAGGGTGAGCCGCTCTTGAGACTACTGCTGGGCCGTGCCCTACTGGAGGCCGGGGATATTGATAAGGCAAG
>JANQGB010000906.1 GCA_028277545.1 Phycisphaerae bacterium
GTCGCAGGTGCTGCAGGTCAAGGCGGACATCAAGCTGCTCGAGGTTCAACTCGAACGCCAGCGGCAGGAAGAAAAGAACCTGACCGTACGCCTCGAGAACGCCAGCGCCCAGTTGAATCTCACGCAGGGAGAATTAGACCGAGATGTGGAACTGGCGAAGACCAACGCGGCTAGCGACGCCGAGGTAGATATCTCCAGACAGCGCTATCTACAGGCCAAAGACAAAGTGCTGGCCTACGAGGCCCAACTGGCGCTGATCCCGCACCTGGTTGATGAGATTGAGGCCCGGTTGGAGGCTCGGCGTGCCGCGCTGGCGGATGCCGAGCGTAACGTCGCCCACACCAAGATAACCTGCCCGTTTGACGCTCGAGTTGACGGCGTCTCGGCCAAGAAGGCTCAGGTCGTTGTAGCCAACCTGGCCATTGCGGTATTGACTGATCTGGAAGCCTTCGAGTTGGCGGCGGTCTTGGACCCGTCCGACTTGCGTTGGACAGATTCGCGAGCCTACGCCCGGGCACTCGGCGGAGACATCGGCGAGCCGCCGGCGGTCACGGTGACCTGGACCCTGCAAGGGCAGCGCTACAGTTGGACGGGGCATGTCGCCCGCCTGGAAAGGCATGACGAAGCCACTCGCACCGCGCGGTTGGTGGTCGAGATCCCCAACTCGTTGGCGGAGGTCACCGCCGAGCGGGCTCGCGGCAAGCCGCAGCTATCCATCGGCATGTTCTGCAAAGCGGAGATTCCGGCCGAACCTCTTCCGGGCGCCTTGGTAGTTCCGCGCAGCGCCATCCGCGAAGACAACGCGGTCTATGTCTTCGAGCCCGATCCGGCGTCGCCCGACGGGCTGACCGGCCGGCTGGCGGTTCGACGCGTGCCCGTGTTGCGCACCGTGGGCGGCGAAGCCCTGGTGGACTTCGTGGGCCGTCGCGAGGATCAGCGTCTTCCCGTTGCCCAGGCCGCTGCCGTGTGCGAACTGCGGCCCGGCGACAGAATCGTGACCTCACCCCTGTCACGGCCAGTGCTGGGGATGAAGCTTCGCCTGCGTCAGCCCGAGCCGGCGGCGCTCGCCTGGCACAACCCGGCGGAGGCTCTCTCAAAGACGGTCGCCCAGTCAGACTTTGAGTGGGGGTTCGTCCAACACCTGCGTAGCCCGCTTCTCTCCATTCTGCCTCTGGATGTAAGACAGGCCGACATCGAGGTTCGTTAGTATGCGGTCGCAAGGCGGCCTGGTTGCGTTGGGCGTTCGCAATCCCGTCCTGGCCAACCTGGCCATGGTCTGCATTCTGGTGGCTGGCTTCCTGGCCGCCAAGGACATGGTGCGGGAAACCTACCCCGAATTCTCCCTTGACCATGTAGCCGTCGACGTGCTCTATCCCGGGGCGAGCGCCGAGGACGTCGAGTCATCCATTACCATCAAGATCGAAGAAGCGATTGCCGGTCTGGTGGGCGTTCGCGAGGTGTCCTCCAGTTCCAGCGAAGGGGCCTGTGCGGTCTTCGCCCGCCTGCAGACGGGGGCCGACGCCGCAACGGTGGTCAAGGACATCCAGGACCGCATCGAGCGCATCACCACCTTCCCCGCCGGGGCGGAAGACCCCGTAGTGGCCGAGCGCCTGGTTCGCAACCAGGTGATCAACATATCCATAAGCGGCACCGCCTCGGAGATGACGCTCCGGGCCCTGGCCCAGCGGGTTCGCGACGATTTGATTGCCGACCCGGATCTGTCGCAGATATCGCTGGTGGGTATCCGTGACCTGGAGGTCTCCATCGAGGTATCCGAAGAGGCGTTGCAGCGCTTCGGCCTATCCTTCGCCGACGTCATGGCGGCGGTGGCCCGTGGAAGCGTTGATCTGCCGGCCGGAACGGTGCGAACCCGCGACGAGGAGATCACGCTGCGCACGTTGGGGCAGCGCCACAGCGCCGCCGAGTTTGAGCAACTGGTGGTGATCTCGGCACCGGACGGCACGCTCATTCGCCTGGGGCAGATTGCGGCGGTCAGAGACACGTTCGAGGAGAACGTGCGGCGAGGCTGGTTTGACGGGCATCCCGGCGTGACGGTGGCTGTTTACAAGACGCCCGCTCAGGACACGTCCACAATCTGTGAGAAGGTTCGGCAGTACGTCGCCGGGCACGCTCCGGAGATGCCTGACGGCATCACCATGAGCGTGTGGGGTGATGCGTCACACGACGTGGACGGCCGGATCGACATGCTGTTGACCAACGGGCTGATGGGCATGGCCCTGGTGCTGCTGTCGCTGAGCCTGTTTCTGGACGTCCGCCTGTCGCTCTGGGTCGCGGCCGGGATTCCCATCTCGTTCGCCGGCGGCCTGATCGTGCTCGGTGCCACCGGCCAGACCCTCAACATGATCTGCCTGCTCGGCCTGATCATGGCCACCGGCATCATCGTCGACGATGCGATCGTCATCGCCGAGAACATTCACGCTCACCGCCGCGAGGGCCAGGACGGGGATGCGGCCGCCATTTCGGGAACGTCGGAGATGGCTCTGCCGGTCCTCGGATCGTCGGCCACCACGGTGGCTGCCTTTGTGCCGCTGTTATTCGTGACCGGCGTGATGGGCAAGTTCATTACCGTTCTGCCAATCGCGGTGATCGCCACTATCGCGGCGTCATCGATCGAGGCCTTC
>JANQGB010001077.1 GCA_028277545.1 Phycisphaerae bacterium
GACGTCACTTGCTCCTGCCGTCGAACTCCAGTTCGAGCATCTCGCGGCACTGGTCTTCGGCGACGCGGCAGCGCCCTCGGACGCGCAGGCGGTCTTTGAGGCCGAGTTGCGGAACAGGCTGCCCGGCAAGGATGTGCTGATCGCCCTTTCCGGCGATCAGGTCAAAACGGCGCGCGGCAGCGTGGCTTCGCTTGGCCCGAGCCAGGGCCGCTTCCTGTTCAACGAGCGCCAGCGGACCTTCAGTACCAGCAGCGCTTACGGTCTGGTGTTTGCTGCCGGAGCCCGGCCGCCCGCAGAGAACTTGACCACGCTACACCTGGCCGACGGAACGGTGCTTCCGGTGCGCCTGTTGGCGTCCGACGGGGCCGTTGTTTCGGCCGAGACCACTTTCGGCCTGCGGCTCGATCTGCCCACCGACCGAGTCTCGAGCATCGCTGTGGCCAGCGGGCGAGTAGCATATCTCAGCGACATGATGCGACAGAGCGAGGTCGGGCGAACCGTCGAAGGATTGCTGCATGAGCCCTGGCGAGTGCGGCTGGACCGCAGCGTGGCCAACGGACACATCATGTTGGGCGGGCGGCGGTTCGAGAAAGGCATCGGCGTTCACGCCCGCGCGGAACTGGCCTTTCCACTGAACGGCGACTTCGAGCGGCTGCTGGCGACCATCGGCATCGACGATGCGGTCCGCCCCAGAGGTAACGTTGTCTTTCGCGTTCTCGGTGACGGAAAGGTACTGTTCGACAGTGGTCCTGTCACCGGGCGGGACGAACCGCGGGATGTGGCCGTGGAGATCACGGGTGTCAGGTCGTTGACGCTGGCTGTCGAGTACGGCGACCAGATGGATCTGAGCGACCATGCGAACTGGGCAGCGGCCCGGCTGATCCGGCCCGCCGATAGTCAGCCCAGCACAGGACCGAGCCCAGCAGCATCCCGGGGAACTGGCGGGAAGGCTCCGCAATACGGGGGCGAGGCCGGATTACGCGCGCTAGACCCGGCACTTATGCCGGGGTGAGGCATCGCAGCCCGGCATGTGCGACCCCGATTTATCGGGGTCCTCGATGATTGTCTTCAGACATGCGAACCGGTACACCGTGAGCCACGACAAGTACTACGAACATTGGCCACAGGTTGCCAGGCCGTTGGGCACGGGCCAGAGCACTCGGTGGGTGAACCCAGGCCGCGAGAAGCTCGCTGGAAGCGGGCTCGCAGAGAGGCACCGGCGCCCAAGACCCGGCATAAATGCCGGGCCTAGCGCACGCTCAAAACCCGGCATGAATGCCTGGCCTAGCGCAAGCCCAATACCCGGCGTAAGTGCCGGGCCTGGCGCAAGTTCAGTGCCCGGCGTGGTTGGCGGGCCTGGCACGTGGCGTACAAGGGTCTCGACGGAGGCGGGGTCAAATAGAGTCACCGGCGCCAAGAGACCCGGCGTTGTCTCCGAGCCGAGCACACGGCGTACAGGTGGACCGTCAAGGCACGGCGCGATGTCGCGTGTCCTGCTGTTCGGCCTGACCCTGGTCGGCGCTGCGACCGCGGCGGCCACTCCCTCGCCGCCCGTCGAACCGGATGCGGACGTGGCCGCTGCGCTGCTTGACGAGCAGAGGCGAATCGAAACCATCTCCCGCGTAAGCCCGGCGGTCGTTTGCATTTACGACGCCGAGCGCCGCGGCGGGGGCTCCGGTGTAATCATCGATCCCGCCGGCTACGGGCTGACCAATTTCCACGTGGTGGCCTCAATGCTGGCCAGCCGCCGAGGGCTGGGCGGCTTGCCGGACGGCCACCTCTACGAACTGCAGGTTCTGGGCATCGATCCCGGCGGCGACGTGGCCATGTTCCGGCTGACCGGGCGGGATCGGTTCGACTTCGTCGAGCTGGGTGACTCGGATGGTGTCAGAGTAGGTGACACAGTCCTGGCAATGGGTAATCCGTTTCTGCTCGCTCAGGACCAGACGCCGACGGTCACCATGGGCATCGTCACCGGGACCCATCGCTACCAATGGGGCACCGGCAACGCCCTGGTGTACTCCGACTGCATCCAGACCGATGCTGCTATAAACCCTGGCAACAGCGGCGGGCCGCTGTTCGACATCGAAGGCCGGGTCATCGGAATAAACGGGCGGATCTCGGTGGCCGCTGGCGTCCGCGGACGGGTCAACGTGGGGGTCGGCTTCGCCATATCCAGCAACCAGATTTCTCGCTTCCTCCCCGCCATGCGGGCAGGCCTGCTTGTACGGCACGGGACGCTGCAGGCTACCGTCAACCGCGATCTGCTGTTCAACGATCTTCTGGAGGACGGGCCGGCCTGGAAAGCCGGCGTTCGCCCGGGCGATAGGCTCCTGCGTTTCGGCGGGCAGGACATCGAGTCGGACAACCACTTTGCCAGCATTCTGGGCACCTATCCCGAGAACTGGCCCGTTCCTGTTTCCTTCGAGCACCAGGGCGAGACTCGACACGCCGTCGTTCGACTGGAGCCGCTGTCGGCCGGCCGCCACTCCCACTTTGACGTGGACGCAGAAGTCAATCGTCGCCAGGCCCGCCGCGCAGTCGAGGCGGTGCCATCGCCCGCCCCCGGCGCTGGTGGTCAGTTGAGTTGGACCGCTCGGCGAGTACCGCTCGACGTCGGCGCCACCGCGACGGACGACGTCCAGACCTGGGCGTACGATTACACCCCGGGCGGCATATCGACCCATCAGAGACTGGACGAGGACGGTAAGGTGGTACGGTCGATCAGGTGCGACGCCGACGGCGCTGCGCTGGTCGGTGGTGACGCACCAGAAGCCGGCTACGCCATGTCGCTGAGCGAAGAGTTGGCCATTGCAGCACTGCACGCACTGCTGGTGCTGCAAGCCGGCGATGTCGAAGCCATCGACTGGGACGCTGCATCCCACGCCGGCAGTGATGAGATGCTCGAAGTCGACGCTACCGGCCGGATCGTCCACTCGGACCTGCTGGAGGTGGTCGAACTGCGTGGTGCCGGCAACGTGACCGCGCGGGTCGGGATCTGCGTTTCTTCTCACCTGGTCAGACAGGTCGTCACGCGGGACGTACCGACCGGCGCAGAGGCGATGCTTGCGGTAACCGACTATCGCACGATCGACGGCACCCATCTCCCGGGTCAAATCGAAGTGCGCAGCGGTAACACACGCTACACGGAAAGCTGGCCGGGCGACAGTGATGAGGCGCTGGGACCATGACGTCGCTCTGGCCCTTGATGATGGTGGTGTGTTCAGTCACGGCCGGTGGCGGCTTCGAGCAGGCCATAGACGCCGCCCGGTGCCGGACCGTTAAACTCTACGGGCTGGGGGCTGGCCAGCAGGAGGGCTACGGCAGCGGCATCCTGGTGTCCGAAGATGGGCAGGTATTGACGGTGCTGTCGATCCTGGTGGACTCCGACAACATCCGGGCAGTCACCGCCGACGGAACGCGATACGCGGCCGCCGTAACAGCTCGTGACACCACACGGCACATGGCCCTGCTGCAGCTCGCCGTGCCCAACCAGCCCGATACGCCCATCTCGGGGCTGCCCTGCTTTAAGCAGAACAGCCCGGCAAGCCCCGCTGCCCTGTCGCCGGGCGACTGGGTCGTGGCGTCCGGCAACTCCTTCCAGATCGCCGAGGGGGCGGAGCCCGTGTCGGTTGCCCTGGGTGTCTTCAGCGGCCGCGCTCGGCTGGACGCCCGTCGGCGGCGACAGGACTATACCTACCCCGGCGACGTGCTCCTGCTGGATGCGATCACCTCGAATCCGGGTCTCCCCGGCGGTCCCGTCGTCGACCTGGAGGGCAACTGGGTGGGCATGGTCGGCCGGGTGGCCGTCTCCAACGCCACGCACACCCAGCTCAACCACGCCTTCCCGGTCTATCTTTGCCACGAGTTCCTTCGCGAAGCTCGCCACCCCGAATTGCGGGCATCGATGGCAGAATCCCGCCGGCAAGAAGGCCAGCACGGGGTTGTGGATGTGGGCATCAGGCTCTTCGAACTGGGCTACCGAAAGAAGTTGGTCTTCGTTGAACGAGTAGTGCGCTCCTCACCAGCCGCGCTCGCCGGACTCAAATCCGATGATCTGATCGTCAGCGCTAACGGGCGCAGCGTGCCAGATCTGGCTGCCTTCCGGCGAGTTCTCGACACCGTGCGCCCTGGTGACACAGTGCAGCTTGTGGTCATCCGCGACGATCAGCACCACACCATTACGATTGAACTGGACGCCCAGCCATGACCACCGCTGACCACTCTGCCCGCCCCGCTCCTTCGAAGGGTCTCGTGTGGTGTGCCACGTCCGAGCCAGGCCGGCATTACGCGCCTCGGGCGAAACGTCGGGGAGCGTGTCCCTGTTTGCGTTGTCACT
>JANQGB010001208.1 GCA_028277545.1 Phycisphaerae bacterium
CTGCACCGAGCTCTGCTACGCCTTCTACTGGCTGATGCCCCGCATCTCAGCCTTTCACCAGCAGCATCCCCGGATCGATGTCCGCATCGCCGCCTCAACCCGGCCGATCGCCCTGTCGGACAACGATTTTGACATCGCCCTGCAGACCTCGGGGCGGGCAAGCGGCCAGCATGCACTGGCCTTCACAGCCGAAGACGAGGTCTTTCCTGTTTGCAGCCCCGACTATCTCAGCAAACTTGAGCCGCCTCTGTCGCTGGCGGACCTGCCGGACCTCCACCTGCTGCATCACCGGGTCGACCCGCAGGATTGGCTGGAATGGGACGGCTGGCTGCAGAAGCTCGGCCTGGACCTCCGCGTCGGCCACAAGGGAAGCGTTTTCGACAGCTACCCGGTCATGATTCAGGCCGCCGTCGAGGGCCATGGGATCGGGCTTGGTTGGCGGCGGGCAGCGGGTAAGCTGTTGCGGTCCGGCGAACTGGTCAGGCCCTTTGACGAAAGCGTTGTACAGAAAGACGCGCTTTCCGTTTTCCGGCATCACAAACGCCAGCTGCGCCCGGAAATGAAAGCGTTGCTGTCTTGGCTGAAGGCTGAGCTTGTCTGAAGCCGCCTTGGATTCGAAGAAAACGGAGTGTCGATGAAAGCCCTGGTCACCGGAAGTGCCGGCCACCTTGGCGAAGGGTTGCTGCGGCGCCTGCGGGAAGAGGGGATCGAGGCAACGGGCCTAGATCTTCTTGCCTCGCCCTTTACCGAGACCATCGGCACGATTTGCGACCGGGCGACCGTGAGGCGCAGCATGGCCGGCGTCGACGTCGTCTTTCACGCCGCAACGCTGCACAAGCCCCACGTCGCGACCCACGGCCGCCAGGACTTCGTCGACACCAACATCACCGGCACCCTGAACCTGCTCGAAGAGGCGGTGGCGGCAAGGGTCCGCGCCTTCGTCTTCACCAGCAGCACCAGCGCCTTCGGAGACGCCCTGGTCCCTCCGCCCGGCGCCCCGGCTGCCTGGGTGACGGAGGAAACCGTGCCTGTTCCCAAGAACATCTATGGCACGACAAAGGCGGCGGCGGAGGATCTTTGCCAACTGTTTCACCGCAACCAGCACCTTGCCTGCCTTATCCTGCGCACCTCGCGCTTCTTCCCGGAGGAGGATGACAACCGTGCCCTGCGTGAGGGCTATGACGACGACAACATCAAGACGAACGAACTGCTCTACCGGCGCGCCGATTTGGAAGACATCGTCGAGGCACATCTTTTGGCGGCAAAGCGCGCTCAGGCCATCGGCTTCGCCCGCTACATTATTTCCGCCACCACGCCCTTCCTGCCCGAAGACCTGCCGAACCTGCGCCGCGACGCGCCTTCGGTGGTGCGCGCCCGCTGTCCCGCCTTCGAAGCGGTCTATGCGAGGCGCGGCTGGCGGATGTTTCCCGAGATCGGCAGGGTCTATGTGAATGCGCGGGCGCGCACCACCGAAGGCGCGTCGCGGCGCAGGTTCGGCAGGTCTTCGGGCAGGAAGG
>JANQGB010000473.1 GCA_028277545.1 Phycisphaerae bacterium
CACCAAGATAGTGCTCCACGCCGTCGAGCGTCGCTCGCCTGGCCGCGGTGCCCCCCCCTTGGCCAGGGGAATCATGGATCTTGCTGCCGTCAGGTCAAGCAGGAGAAGTCTCCGGGCGGAGCACCTGCGCTGCACACGGTTGGGTCACAGCTGGCCCGCGCTGAGGTCGACCTGCGCCAATTAGGCGCGGTTTTGCACCGCCATCAACACCGGTCGAGTTGAGTGCCCGAGAGAAGCCGATCCTTGGTCAACGACAATTATCCGTTCCCCTGAACGACAATTAGAATTCCCCACGGTGCGGGTTGCTGGCCGCGCCGTGGGCGGCCTTCCAGTTGTTCTCCTCAATTGATGTTTGGCTCAGGGGGCTGTCCCCAAGGGCGCGCCAGGGGCCCGCAGGATGAAGCCCCAAGGAGCGTGCCCTTGGGGGCAGGCCCCCCGAGGTTGTCCATAGGCGAAGCCTGTGGGCAACCGGCATCATGGCGCCTGCTCCCCACCGCTGTCTGCTTGCTGCGCGGCCAAGGGTGCGTTCATGGCGCTGACACTGTCGTTGCCGTCTCGGCCGGCCGCTCGTTTGGCAGACTCGGTCCGGTAGCTCTTCCCGGTGAGCTCGATGATGGTGGCGTGGTGCACCAGACGGTCGATGGCGGCCGCGGTGGTCATGGGGTCCTTGAAGATTTTGTCCCATTGGGAAAATACCAGGTTGCTGGTGATGACGATGCTCCGTCGCTCGTACCGCTCAGCCAGGAAGGTGAAGAGCACCTCCATCTCGTCGCGGTTCTGCTGGATGTAGCCGATGTCATCGACGATGACGGCATCGAAGCCGTCAAGCCGTCGCAATAGGCGCTCCAGCTGCAGGTCGCGCTTGGCGACCAACAGTCGCTGCACAAGCTGATACGCAGGCGTGAAGTAGACCCGGAAGCCCCGCTGGATGAGCTCGTGCCCTACCGCCGCCACCAGATGGGTCTTGCCTCGTCCAGGCAAGCCAAATGCCAGGATGTTGTGCGCGCGGCGGATGAAGCCGCCATCGCACATCTCCGGCAGCTGCCGTCGGACTTTGGGCGGCAGCTTGGTCTGGTCGAGGGTGGCGAGGGTCTTCTCTGCCGGGAGACCGGATTGTCGCTGGTGCCGGTCGATGCGGCGCTGGCGCCGCCCAGCGGCCTCCTGCTCCACCAGCTCGCGCAGGTATTGTGTGTAGCCCCACCCCTGGCGCTCGGCCTCGCTGGCCAGCTGTTCATGCTGCTCAACAAACGCCGGCAGCTTGAGGGTCCGCAGCATCATTGGCAGGGTCTGGCTGGCGTCACTCATGCCGCCACCCCCTCGGCCAGCAGGGCATCGTAGGCACCAAGGTCCACCTCCATGACCTCCATGTCGACCGCCGCCCGCGCCGGCGGGCTGTCGACGAGCGACTTCACCGTGTCGGAGCAGGGTGGCTGCCCTTCAGCTTCGAGCAAGCACAGGGCCGCCTCCACCTCCGACTCCATCGTCGACGCCGCCAGGTGCAGCACCCGAAGATACTCGATGTCGGCCTGGCGCTTGGTGGCGCTGTGCGCCACCAAGGCGTCGTAGGCACGCCGAAACGCCACCGTCGGGAAGAGGTCTTCACGATACCGGTAGCGTTCAAACGCCCCCGGCTTCTGCACCAGCCACCAGATGATGTGGCGGTAGTCAATGCGGTGTTTGTCGCTACCTCGCAGCCGCGCGATGCGTGCCTGGCGTTTGCCAGCGTAGTGCACCTCGAGACGCTCATCGAACACGCGCACCTGCACATGCTCGCCAATCAACCGCGAAGGCACCGAGTAGGCGTTCCTCGCCACACGAATGGTGCTGTACGACGTCACCTTGACCTTCTCCGTCCGGTACTCCGGCAAACGCTTCACCGACAACGGTCGCATCGCCGCCAGGTCCTCCGCCAGACGCCGCTGCCGAAGGCCGTTGGCCTGCTCGAGCACGCTATGCAGCCACGACGTGTAGGCTTTCACCGACTCGAAATCATGGCTGTCGCGCAGCAGCAGGTGCTGCTTGAGCCGGCGTTTGAGCGCACCATTGGCAGACTCCACGTCACCGTTTTGCTCCTTCTTCCCGACGCCGATGGTCCGCGGCGTCATGCCGAAGTGGCGCATCAAGGCCGCATACTCCTCGTTGAACTCCCGCTTGCCGCTGCCCAGCGAGTGGGTCGCAGCTGTTGAGTTGTCCGTCTGGTGGTACTCAGGCACCCGACCAAGCCGAAACACCGCGGCCTGCACCCCGCTGCGCAACGCCAGCAACGATTCCGAGTGGCACACCGTCGCCCACGACCAATTCGAGTACGGCAGCACGAAGTGGCAGAGCATGTGCTCGAACGGCTCGCCACTGATGGTCACGCCAAGCTCGCTTGCCCAGGTGAAGTCTGTTTGGGCGGCCTCCCCGGGCCGGTGGCGCTGGGGGAAGAAAACCTCCTTCGGCGGGCCTTCCTCGGCACGCCACTGCCGTACCCGACGCTGAAGCGTGCGCAGCTGGCCCTCCTCGAACTCCCCAGGATTTTTCCTGCACAGATGGTCAAATATTGTCTTCGCTTCCAGCTCGGGAGCAGCCGACAGCAGAGCTGCGACAAGCGGCCAAACACGCGCAAACGGGTCCCGACGCGTCCGCCATCGCCGCTCCTCCACCAACTCCGAGGGCAACTTGCCGGCGGCCCGGTATTTCCGAGCAGTCTTCCGGTCCATCCCCGACTTCATCGCGGCCAAGCTGAGCTGGCCATGCCGTGCGATTTCTTCCATAAGTTTCCTCACTTGGGCATCCGTCACCATGTTGCTGTACCTCACAAGCACAGCTCCAAGCCGTGGCGGGTGCCCAGGTCAAGTGGGGAAAACCAATTGTCGTCGGTGGGGAGTTATAGTCGTCGCTGCGCAATTCACAGCAGTCGCGAAACCCAATCCTTCCAATTGCCACCCTGGGCATGCTTGCTCTGGGGGCCTGCGCCGGCGCCCCGGAGCCCGGTGATGTCGCGAGGAGCCAACACTCCGTCGACACGGCGGTCACGAGCGTTGTCGATGTCATGGTATTGTACACAGACGAATACGCGGAGCACCACATGGGAGGTGATCCGGAGGCATTTATTGCCAC
>JANQGB010000376.1 GCA_028277545.1 Phycisphaerae bacterium
GGTAGGTACCCCGTTGGGAGCGACCTCGGAGCGGGCGCCCTGACCAACGGGGTACCTACCGCACACTGCCTGCGGGTACTGTTCAGCCCGCCGCCGGGCGGTTGGGAGAAACTCCTCTAAGCCATTCCTGCCGCGGTATTTGCGGCTCTGACTCCGAGCGGAACCGGCCGTCCGGCTCGCGCTCCCAGTCAACGCAGCCTATTGTTCGGGGCGGCGTGTGGGCTGTCAAGGCGGCCACCGTCCGCCGGCCAGGTCTTCCTCGCTCGCGGCCGGTCATGGACTGGTAGCGAGACGCTCCTGGTTGGTCTTCAACAGGGCGTCGAACCTGGCTTCCATCAGCGGCCCGCCCATCTCACCGCGGTAAAGGTACCTGTGCTGCTTGATGGCCCGGACGATGCCCTCGGGCTCCTGTTCCAGTTCGCTACGACAGCTCAGGTCGCCCAGCAGCGCCCGCCACCAGAGCGGCGTGTTAGCGTCCGCCTGCTGGTAGACGCGATTGTAGTACGGCAGAGCCTGCGAAAACCGCTTTAGCTGAAAGTGCGCCTCAGCCACGCCGAACACGACGCGGGCATCCTTACCCAGCGGATCGGCGCTACGGTCGGCCCATTCCCGCAGCGCCTCGAAGTGCCGCAGCGCCTCTTCCGCACGGCCGGCCATGAGGGTCGCCTCGGCCAGTTGCAGGCGGAGCAGATTCCGGTCTTGGTCGGTCATCGCCGCCGTCGAGGTGGCGGACCAATCGTAGATCTCCTGCGCGAGTACCAGGGCGTCAGCAGCTTTCTTCGACGCATCGGCAGATCGCCCCGCCGCCTGCAGTCGATCGATCTCACCGCGTACGGTCTCGAACAGGCTTTGAAGCGTGGGACCGGCGCGCTCAGGATCACTGGCCACGTACCGCTGTATCTCGCGCTGGGCCTCGGCGAGTTGCCCCAGGGCTTCGTAGGCGATGATTCGTACCCGCAGCACGCGCCCGACCGCATCCGTGACATCCGGATATTGCTGCTCGAACTCCTTCAGACGCTCCAAAGCCCCCTCGAATCGCTCCGCCCCGGGCAGCAGAGACATCTCAGCTTCGATCACCTGGGCCAACGCCGCCCAGCGTGTGAGCCGCGTGTCGCTCCGGGCGCCAAACTTGCCGAGCCGAACGTGACGGCCGAAATCGCCGGCGGCCTCAACCGCTGCCAGCGCGCGCCGGCCGATCCTGGCTGTGTCGACGTCGCCCGCATCCGCCAGGCGCTGGGCGGCTTCTGCTAGGCATCGTACGTGCAGAAAACGGGCACGGACGTAGTTCTCGTGATCCCTCTCAACGGCGGCGTATTGCCCGGCAGCTTCGTCGAAGCGACCCGCGTCTTCCAGCATCTGGGCCCTGAAATAGCGCCAATACCTTGCCGACTCGGTCTCGGCGTATTGTTCGGTCAAGACCTCGAGCGCCTCAAGGTAACAGTCGCGCACGTCCTGTCGCCCGCCCAGTCCGGGCTGAGCGTAAACCTCCGCAGCGGTTTGAACGGCCAGGGCCGCGGCCCTTGGCGCCAGGCTCGCCTGCGGATGGTCCCGCCCGGCCATCAGGAAGGACTTGGCCGCCTCCAGCGGGTCGCCCCGCCGGTAGGTAGCCACACCGAGATTGAAGAGTACCTCAGCCCGCAAGGCAGCATCCAGCGCGTCGCCCAGTGCCAGCAGTCGCCGGCCCAACGATATGGCCCTGTCCAACATCCGGACGCGCTGCGCGTCCAACTCCTCGGGAGAGGTATCGCCATCGTCACCGGTTCCCTGACGCAACTGCGCGGCCCGGGCAGCCAAGGCGTCGGACTCGGCCAGTGATCCGGCGATCAAGGCGCACCGTTCAAATTGCTGAAGCGTCTCCGGGTCCCGCTGCGGATCGATCTTCTCGTAGAGGGTTGCGTATACCGCGTCACGGTAGGCATCGCTCTTGCGGGCGAGAACGACCAGCGGATCGAGAGCCCTGGCCCCCAGCCGGCGGGCAAGTGCATCGTTCCCTGCCGCCGCAGCGCGGCGTGCTTGGGTGCGTAAGACCGAGGACTCCAGGAGCGCGGCCACCAGCTCGAGGCCGAAGCTGTCCGCTCCCGCTCCCGACACAGCCGCGCGAAACTCGTCGACGGCATGGAGGGCTTCGTTGTATCGCCGGCCGTCGCGGAAGGCCTTGACGCGCTCAAGCCGGGCCAGCGAGACAGCCCAGTCCAGGCTACGCCGCTCGGCAGAGTCTGGCAGCCGGTCCGCCGCAGCAAGCGCCTCTTCGAGCAGTTCCAGGGCCGCTGCATAATCACCGAGCCGGCGCTGAGCCATGGCGGCCAACAGCAACGATTGAATCTGCAGATGCGATTCCTCGTGTGGCTCGGTCAACAGGTCCGTCTGATCGCGAAGCTGAGCGACCACGGATTGCAGGGCGTCAATACGCCGCGGATCGTTAACATCGCGGACCAGCGCCCGATAGAAGACCGCCCAGCGGTGCATGTACTGGGCGCGCGGCTGCAGGAGCTCAACCTGTTCGATACGCCCCTGCCGTTCAAGCCGCTCGTACTCGGCCAGGCTCATGCGATCGAATCGGCCCAGTTCCGCCTCAGTCAGGGCGAGCAGGGCGTCGAGAACTTCGAGCACCTCGTCGGTGATTCGAGCCAACTGCTGGCGGTCGTCCGCCGTACCGCCGCGATACAGGATGCTTACGCAATGTCGCTCCGCCCGCTGGTATAGCAATGACGAGGCCAAGTCCATCCGCCACTGCAAGGCGTCCGGTGAACGGGGGTGCCGCTCCAGCAGCTCGCGGAGTATCTGGTTGGCCTCGGCCAAAGCGGCGTCGCGTTCCGTTTGGGGCCTGGACGTGTCGGCAAACTCGACCAGTAGCATTTCGCGCCGGAACAGGGCCCCGTCGGCGTCGTTCTCGGGCGGCAGGTCACGGAGGTGCAGTTCCAGCAGATCACGCAGGCCACGTGCTTTAAGCCCTTCACGAAACTCGTCGGGGTCCAGGCGGCGGTCCTCCGGTGAGTCGGCGGAAACACCTGTAGCGGCAAACGCCAGCAGCAAGGTCGCGAGCAAACAGAGCCTGGCCATTGACCGCACCGCCGAGTCGTCAAATGCCATGACGCGGGTCACGCTTGGTGCATCCTTACCCACCGGCGAAGGTGATGTTCTCGCACTTGGCCCGGACGGCTGCGTTCCAGCAGTTGACCACATGATCCCAGCGAACGTCCGCCCCGGGGAAGATGACCACCGGCGTCTTGGCGTCGAAGCCGGGGTTGCCCTGAATGTCCACCAGGAACTGCGCCAGCTCGCCAAATGTGCCGGGGGCCCTGGTGTAGTTATCGATGTTGATCTGGTAGTCGTCACCGGCAGGATCCAACTGCGTGATCCTCACTATCACCGGGCTGATGGGCAGGGCCGCGGACGGGGCGCCGGCGTCCTTGGGCAGCTCCGACGTCAACACACCCTCCGCGCGCTTGAAGGTCGTGGTGACCAGGAAGAAGATCAGCAACAAGAAGGTGACGTCGATCATGGGCGCCAGGTTGAGCACTATGTGCGAGGCGTTTCGGCGGCGCCGGGCACGCCGCCCGCCGCTGGGGCCGGCCTCGTCGGTGTCAGGCTGTGTCGTGGTCTGGCTCACCCCTGGGTCCCTTCACCAACATGGGCAACCAAGTGCATCAGCTCAATGCTGTTCTCGGCTATCACGTCCATGACGTCACGGACCGCGCGGTAGGGCAGCCGCCGGTCTGCCCGCAGAACGACCTGAAGGTTGGGGTTGGCAGCCTTGGAGGCGGCCAGCCGGTTAGACAGGTCTTCCAGCGATACGACGCGCAGCGGACCGATACTGTACGCCACGCCGCTGGTGGCGGGCGTGTGAGGCGAGGTCAAGACGCAGTTGATGACCACGCGATCGCTGAGCTTGACCTTGACGGCCTGGCTATCGTCAGGCAGCGGCAGATCCATGGCCACGTGCTCGGCGGAGGCGAACTGGCTGACCAGCATGAAGAAGCAGATCAGCAGGAACACGACATCGATCATCGGTGTCATGTTGAAACCCACCGGCTGACGTCGTCGGTGCTCGCGGCCGCCTGGTGTCATGTGGTGCTCCGCGGCGCGGTCTTGTTCGGTGGCGACGGCGCTGCCTGGGCGGCGGGCGGCACGTCGGCCCCGGGCTTGAAGATGGCCAGCAACTGCTCGCAGGTCAGGGCGACTTCAGCCGTCAGCACGTCGATGCGGTTGCGAAACAGGGCGAACACGCTCAGAGAGGGAATGGCCACGGCCAGACCCCAGAAGGTAGTGACCAGGGCGATGGAGATGTCGTCCGCTATGACCGCCGGCTCGGGAATCGCCCCCTCCGCCCTTATGGAGGCGAAGAGCCGGATCATGCCGTAGACCGTCCCGAAGAGGCCGATCATCGGTGAAATGGCCCCGATGACGTTGAGGTATTCGATCTTGCGCATCAGCCGGGCGGTTCGGTCGTCCAGCGATTCCTGTAAGGCCCGCTCCATGGCGGCGAAACCTCTCCCGGCCTCGACCAGGGAGGTGTGAGTCACGTAGCCCAGCACGCTGGGATCCTCGGCGGTGTACCGGACCGCGTCGGCATAGCGACGCTCGGTCAGCATGGAGGCGATCTGCTGTTGCGCCTCTGGCGGCAGAATCGTGGTACGCCGGATGGAGACGCAATGCTCGATAGCCAGGGCCACCGTGGCCACGCTGAGCGGGATAAGCACGAACCAGGTGATCCACCCGCCCTTGACCACGAAATGATCCACCCACCGCAACGCCACGCCCGTGCTCTCCTGGTCGGCATTATCCTGGGCGTGCGCCGGAGCGGCCGTGACCAGCAGCAGCACACCACACAGGATCGCAACCAGCAGCAGGCCGAACAACCTGATTCGCAGCAAAGCTCTGTCTCCTCAGAGGGCTGTAAGACTCAAGGCCATGCGGCGCAAGGCACCTTCTACGACCAACCACCTGCGGATGGTGGCATCGGTGCAACACTGTATCCGGAGTGGCCGCCACTGGCGAGTGGCAGTTGTTCCGCGCCGGCACGGCGGGTGGGCAACCAGCCCGGCAGAGCGCTGGAACCGGATGAAGCGACCGCCCGGCCGGAACGGCCTCTCCTCCCCGGCAGGTCCTGCGTCAGGATAGTTCGTGTACGCCCCAGGCGAAGGCGCCGGGGCTGGTTCCGGTTAGCAGCTCGGGAGTGCATGCAGTCTTCGACGCGTATTCCTCTACGACGCGCCGGATGGACTCCTGAGTTTCGTCAGTGTCGGCGTGCAGCACTACCACAGTTCCGCCCGCTCCGCGGGCCGAGGCCTTGGCGCCGTAGACGCCGCCCTCGGCGCCGATTCGGCGCAGCATCGTCACCAGGCGATCGGTCTCGATACTGCCCAGGCCGCAGCGCTGTCCGTAGCTCCAGTGCGAGGCGTACATCAGCTCTCCGGCCTCAGACACCGCGTTGCTGTCGCCGGTGCGCACCGCCCGGGCGTTGCGCTCGGCAAACTGGCGGGATCGGGCGTTCTCGTAGATGTGATGCTCCGCACGCGAGCGAACCTTGTAGATCTTGTCGGGGTCGATGGCAGACAGCACGTCGCCGCATTCCTCGAAGCGATCCAGGAACGCGGCGCCCTTGATCTTGGTCGGCAGCCGGTCGCGCAGACGCTCGACGTAGTCCGCCACGGTCAACTGTGACAGATAGCCGTCCCAGTTGGGCGCTATCGAAGGTTCCGCGGCCAGGATGCGGCCGATGATCTTGCAGCCCATGAACGCCGCCACTCTGGCATCGAGATACTTTGCATCGGCCTGTGGATTTCGCGCCCCGCAGTCTATCCCGGTGAGTGTGACGCCCTCCGGCAGTGAAAGACCGCCGAGCACTTCACGCGTTTGGCAATGAAGCTGAAGGATCTCAGCGGGCCGGGCCAGAACCACACTGGCTGCGTCGGCGATTCCCTGGGCACGGCCCCACAGCAGGTTCTGCCCGTGGGAGGCCAGGTCGGCGCATTCCATGGGCGTGGATTGCAGGTTCATGGCCCGCCCTACCGCAAGAATGGTGGCACAAGTCGTGGCAGCCGACGCGGCGGCGCCCACCACGCCCGAAAGCGAAGAAGTCACGCCGATGGTCGCCCCCCCACCGAGATGAGCCACGGTCTGCCGCTCGAGCATGGCGAACAGCGCTGCCGCCACACCGCGCACGGCGTCGCCCGGTTCGCTTTCCAGGGCGGCGGCCAGGGCCGCCGGGGCCGCCAGGTCACCGCCATCGGCATAAAAAGCCGCCAGCGGCCAACTGACCTGTTCAGGAGAACCGTTGCCCTCGTGGCCCAGGTTGCACACCAGTACGGTCTGATCGTCGCGCGGGGCAACGGCGATCATAACACCGCGGGCCACCGGATAGGACAGCACCAGCGAGCCGGTGTACTCGGCAAACCCGCCCATGAGGTCGAGTCGGCCGGGCGCCCGAGCCACGCACTTCCGCGCCGTTGGCGCCCACTGTTCACCCAACACCGAGCCCAACCCACCGACGAACAAATCTACCTCATCGGCCGGTGCGGGACTGATGGCGGAATCTATGCTCATTTGTGCGTTCTGCAATCTGCTGTTGTTTACGTGCTGTTTATCAAGCGAGCCGACGAGTCGATCCCCTGCCTCGGTTCAGGTCAACAGACCTTCTGGAGCACCTCTTCATCGGCGAAAATCGGAGTCTGATTCGTAGCCCCCAGCGCGATCGCGTCAGATGGCCTAGAATCTATCTCCAACAAGTTGCCGTTCTGCCGGACGATCAGCTTGGCGTAAAACGTGTGGTCCCGCAAGTCACTGATCACGATCTTTTCGAGGTCCGCGTCCAACTCCTCGATGATATTAGCCAGCAGATCGTGTGTCAGCGGTCGCGGTAATTGGATTCCCTTCAGGCGACGGTCGATGGCCAGGGCTTCGTTCATCCCGATGAGGATCGGGAACTGGCGGTCGCCGCCACGTTCCTTGAGAACGATGATCTGCGACTCACCGTTCTCCATGATGACGATCCGAGCCAGGTCCATCTGCACAAGCATGGGTGACCTTTCCGGCGGGCAATCAACAGGCCGCAAACTATCCTGCCGCCCGGTTGATGTCAAGAATGAGGGCTATTGCAGCCGCGCAGGGCCCGGCGGCCGCGCGAATCGCCGATAAGAGAGGAGCAGACGCGACCGTTTTACTCGGCACCCTGTAATTTTTGGCGCAGTTTCTCGGCCTCCTCGGCAGGCATGGCTGCGCCGTCAGAATCTCTGGGATAATCCCGCTGGCGAACGTCCTCCGCATACCTGGAGAACGCGTCGGTCAGCGTCTGGTGGAGATCGGCGTAGCACTTGACGGCTCGCGGGCGATGACCGGCCGTATAGCCGAGGATGTCGTGGAGCACCAGGACCTGCCCGTCACAGAAGGGCCCGGACACGCAACCTATAACCGGCAGCGCCGTGCGTTCGGCCACCGATCTCGCCACTTCGTTGGTCACTGCCTCCAGCAGCAGTGCCACCGCGCCCGCTTCCTCCATTATGCGAGCGTCCTCGATGATTCGCAGGGCGTCCTCCGCCGTCTTGCCCTGGCAGCGATAACCGCCCAAGCGGTGAATGGACTGAGGACCCAGGCCCAGGTGAGCCATGACCGGGATACCCGCCCTGGCAATCGCTTCAACGGTGGGTGCCAGACGGCGATCAACTTCCACTTTGACGCAATCGCAACCCGCGCTCGCCAGGAAGCGCCCGGCGTTGCGCACAGCATCATTCGGGTCGACCTGATAGCTCAGAAACGGCATGTCTCCGATCAGAAACGCCTGCGGTGCTCCGCGTCGAACCGCCGCTGCGATGCTCACCATCTCGTCCATCGATACTGGTATCGTCGACTCGTGCCCCAGGCAGACCTCAGCGTAGGTGTCCCCCACCAGGATGACGTCCACGCCAGCCTCGGCCAGCAGCCGCGCGGTCGAGAAGTCGTAGCACGTCAGCATGGGGATCGGGCGCGCCTCGCGCTTGCGGGCCACCAGATGGGCAATGGTGATCTTGCCGCTTCTCCGCATGGCGAAAGAGGATAGGCGCCGGCCGGTCTTAATGCAAGCAGACCGCCTCCGGCTGTCAGGCTCGAAAATACAGCATGAGTGAGGGCGGAGACTACCCCGTAGCAGCATCCTCCGGTCGCAAACGGACGGCGCGGGGCCGTGGGACGCAACCCGGCGATTGACCCCAGGGAGTCGCTTGAGTACAGTCCCTCTGGCCGTAGGACAGCAGACGCTGACGTGAGGCGACGCGCCGGACGGCAACACGACAGCCAGTGCCAACTAGTCGTGGACGATCCCGTGGCCAGCACACACGGTGTACGATGAACCTCCGACTCCAGGCCAAAGAGGATGACATCAACAGCATCGTCAAGCACATGGGCTCGATGATCGACGAGATGATGAGCCGGAACTTCTTCCGGAGCAGCAGTCCCGACTCGTGGCAACCCGCGGTGAACGTCTACGAAGCACCGGATCGTTTCATTGTCTGCGCCGATCTGGCCGGGATGCGGAGGGAGAGCATCGACATCCGACCGGACGACGACGTGCTGCATGTGCGGGGCACACGCGACAAGCCTGAGATCCCCGACCCGCCCGGCGAGGAGGAGATCTCCGTTCACCTGATGGAGATTGACTCGGGCAAGTTCCACCGCAGGGTGCCTATCCCGCCGGACGTCATCCAGAAGGACATTCGGGCAACATACCGCAACGGCTACGTGTGGATTGTCATGCCCCGCAAGCAGGGCGGTGGCCAATGACCGGCATTCGATCCTCCAGCAGGACCATCGAGTGAGAGCATGAGCAAGAAGGATGACGACCGCACGCAAACCGAGGGGCTGAGCATCCTGGCGGACCTGGGGGAGGATGCCGACGGGGTCGTGCCCATGGCGGCGGTCCCGGCTCAGGAGACGGAGAAGGGCTCTGGCGACCAGTCGCGCGTCCCCGAGGTGCTGCCCCTGCTGCCGATACGCGATGCCGTTGTATTGCCCCACACCGTGATGCCAGTGACGGTCAGTCGGGACAAGTCCAAGCGTGTCCTGGATCTGGCCTTGGCCGGCTCGCGAATGGTGGCCGCGGTCTCCCAGCAGCGGGCAGATACCGACGATCCGCGGCTGGATGATCTGTACCGCGTCGGCACCGCCTGCCGGGTGCTCAAACTGTTCAAGATCGAGGACGGAAGCGAGACGGTTATCGTCCACGGTATCGCCCGGGTGGGCATAGTGGAATTGACCGGCGAAAAGTCCTTCCTGGAAGCCCGCGTGCAGCCGCGTTTTGACAACGCCGATACCACCACCGAGATCGAGGCGCTGGTTCACAACATCCGCCATGCGGCCCACCAGATAATCGAGATGTCGCCCGAGGTGCCTGACGAGGCCGCCCTGGTACTCGACGGCATCAACTCCGCCGGGGGGCTGGCCGACTTTGTGGCAGCCAATCTCTCGCTGGGCGTGGTTCACAAGCAGGAGTTACTAGAGACGCTCGATGTCACCCACCGGCTGCGCAAGGTCCATCTCACGCTGGCCCAGCAGGTCGAGGTGCTCGAACTCTCGCAGAAACTGCGCTCCGACGTTCGCTCCAGCATGGAGAAGTCGCAGCGCGAGTACTTCCTCCGCGAGCAGCTCAAAGCCATTCAAAGCGAGTTGGGTCAGGCCGACGCCCGCAGCGATGCCCTCCAGGACATGGAGGATAAGATCGTCCAGGCCCGCATGCCGGAGGAAGTTGAGGCCGAGGCTCGCCGGGAACTGGAGCGCGCTCAGAACATCCCCCAGGCCTCTCCGGAGTACTCCCTGGCACAGGACTACATCGAGTGGCTCTGCTGCCTGCCTTGGGCGATCGGCACCGACGACACCACGGACATCCGCCATGCCCGGAAGATCCTCGATGCGGATCACTACGGACTGGACAAGGTCAAGCGGCGTATCCTCGAGTTCCTGGCGGTACGCCAGCTCAAACCCGACACCCACGGGCCGATCCTCTGCTTCGCCGGCCCGCCGGGAGTGGGCAAGACCTCGCTGGGGCAGAGCATCGCCCGGGCACTGGGGCGCAAGTTCATTCGCCTGTCGCTGGGCGGCGTCCACGACGAGGCCGAAATCCGCGGACACCGCCGCACCTATATCGGCGCGATGCCCGGCCGGATCATCCAGGAGATTCGCAAGGCCGGTTCTAACAACCCCCTGTTCATGCTCGACGAGGTGGACAAGATCGGGCAGGACTTCCGCGGCGATCCGGCGTCCGCCCTGCTGGAGGTGCTCGATCCTGCTCAGAACTCGACTTTCACCGATCATTACCTCGACGTGCCCTTCGATCTGAGCAAGGTGCTGTTTATCGCCACGGCCAACTACACCGATCCAATCCCGCAGCCCCTGCTGGACCGGATGGAGATGATAGAGCTGCCCGGCTACACGGCCCGGGAGAAGCTGCACATCGCCAAGCGCTACCTGGTGCCGCGGCAGCTCGAGCAGAACGGCCTCAAGGAATCGCAGGTACGGTTTGACGACGAGGCCCTGCGGAAGATCATCGTTGGCTACACGCGGGAGTCGGGGGTGCGCAACCTGGAGCGCCAGATCGGCGCCCTCTGCCGATCGCGGGCGGCTGCGATCGTCGGCAAAAAACGGCGCTCCCCGCGGGTCACCGTCCGCTCACTGGCTCGGGACCTGGGACCGGTTCAGTACGAGCCGCAATCAGCGGCCAAGGCATCAGTGCCTGGCGTGGTCACCGGATTGGCCTTCACGCCAGTCGGCGGCGAGATCCTGTTCATCGAAGCCACCTCGATGCCCGGCAACGCCAACCTGAACCTGACCGGCCAGCTCGGATCAGTAATGCGCGAGAGCTCTCAGGCGGCGTTCTCCATCGTGCGCAGCCAGACGAAGAAGCTGGGCATCGATCCGGAAATAGTCCTGCGGCAGGACTACCACATTCACGTGCCCGCCGGGGCCATTCCCAAGGACGGCCCCTCGGCCGGCGTGGCCA
>JANQGB010000461.1 GCA_028277545.1 Phycisphaerae bacterium
CTACATTTTCGCGACGGACGCCACGCTGTGTCCGTAAGTCCCTGCAAAACAAGAACCCAGCATCGAGGCCTATCCCGAAACTGTAGAAGATGGGCCTGAGTGCGGCGAACCGCTTTGCCGCACAGAGCAACAGAGAGGTGCGTCCGGGACGCACGCTGCGGCTTTGGCTGGGTGCCCCATCCCTTGCGCAGCAGGGGTGGGGAATCCACGCTCCCCATCCAAGGTGGTGCATCAAGATGCACCCTACCGGTCTCACCGGCACTCTGACGAGCCAGGTATGAGGTCGCTCGGAAGGCGCTAGGCCCGGCATTCATGCCGGGTAAAGGAGGCCACGCCCACTATGTGCCACCCCGGTTCACCGGGGTTCTCGATGGATGTCTTCAGACACAAGCAGCAAACCGACGTGAGCCACCGCGCCTAGCTGGGTGCCCCATCCCTTGCGCAGCAAGGGGTGGGGAATCCACGCTCCCCATCCAAGGTGGTGCATCAAGATGCACCCTACCGGTCTCACCTGCACTCTGACGAGCCAGGTATAAGGCCGCTCGAAAGGCGCTAGGCCCGGCATTCATGCCGGGTTAAGGAGGCTACGTCCACTGTGTGCCACCCCGGTTCACCGGGGTTCTCGATGGATGTCTTCAGACATGGGCCGCGCACTGACGTAGGCACGACGCCTGCCAGGCTTGCCCGGGGCCTCTGGCGATAGAGCCGGACGGCAACCCGTTCATTAATCTGGCAAAGGAAACGTAAGACCCGATGCAGCGCGCTTCCGCAGGCGCCGTCCGCGGGCGCAGAGCGTATGCGTTGACAATGAACGCAAACGGCTGACGGGTAAACCCGTGCCCCGAGAAGCCCGGTAAACCGGGCTCGACCGATCGCGTCGGCGTTCGAGACCCGGCATAAATGCCGGGCCTAGCGCCGAAGCATTCGGAGCCGCGAAGAACTGACCTCAACCCGTTAATTCGTCCCGACGGATCAATCTTCCCGCTGCTTCCAGTCATTAGTCTCCGCATTACGACTCCAACTCCGCGATCCAAACGTGTAGCCTGTCTCGAAGTATGGACCGCGCAAAATGCGAGGAGCCGGCTTTGCGGTTTGGTCAATTCCGATCTCGTGAACGACATCAGGTAGCGGCTTTTCACCTTGTCGGTCCCAGTGGATAGGCGTACCGCCAACCATGTCTCGCGCACCGGCGAAATCCTTTGCAGAAACAAGGTAAAGCACATCCGGTTCGTCTGACCCACCGTAGTAAATGACCTCGTAGAGTTGAAGCGGGTAGGCTCTCAGAATCTCCGGGGCGTGCTCAACATCGACGAATGAGCCGATGGGGCCCGCTGCGCCATGCGGCGCGTTTTCGCAGCAATTGGCCGAATAGCTCAGCATCCCACATGAGTCGCACCACTCGCCTAGAATCGTCCATCTCCAGGTCCCGTCTGCAGCTTGCTCCACGCCCAGGCCAAGCTGGAAGAGTTCGCATCCGCAAGGACAGATGTCTCTAGACAGGTCGGCTTCCTGCCACTGTTCGTCATTTGCCCGAAGGTGACCCTCGATTCCGCAGTTCGGGCAGGTTGTCTGAACGCATGCTAGGTCATAATCGCTGCGTAGTCTAAATCGCCGGGAACCGCAGTTACAGATTGGCTGGACGACTCTGTGGAGCACCGCTGCCATTTCGAGGTACTCAGCCACGTCGTACAGATGGGTCCCTTTCCAGAAGCCGCCGGATCTATCGATCGCCATACGAGGCGCTCCGCCTACTCGATCTTGTCGTCTCAATTCCGTTAGGCCGTTACTCACGCCAGCGCAGGATAGGAGACCTCCTTCTCAGCGTCCAGCATCAGCGGTCTGAGAGACCCCCTTATGCCGCTGAACTACGTGCTAGGCTCGGCATTCATACCGAGTCATGGCGACGCGGCTGAGCCTGCACGAACCCGGTTCACCGGGGTCCTCGATGGATGTCTTCAGACATGGGTAACTGTGCGCCTGTTCGCTTGGTGTTAACTCACAGGGGCAAGGGTAAACCCGTACCCCGATAGTAGGCCCGGACTCGATCCGTTGGGTTGCCAGCTTGTCCTCCGCCCACATCGGTGGTACACCACGCCCCATGAAAACGACAGCGATCTGCGCCGCGCTCATCGGCCTCGCAAGCCTGGTCACGACCCCGGCACTCGCCCAGCAGCCTGACGCCCTGGACGAGACCCTGGCGCTGGTCGGCCTGGAGCGAGGCGACCTTGGCTGGACACCCAAGGGCTGGTGGGCCAAGTTTCCTGGCAACATCCCCTACAAACTGCGGTCGTTCGACTCGCTCTTTGCCCGGCCGCTGGACGCGATTCCGTTCACCCGCTCGCTGGCCCGGGCGGCTCGGGAGCATCTCGACCCGGCCAAACTCAACGACAAGCTGGCGCGCGACGGGCATCTCTACAACGCCGTGCACTACCTGGGAGTCGATCCCAAGTTCGGCGGGCTGCGGGGGTATTCGTCCAACCTGCTGGCCGAACCCACCCCCCTGGATGACGCCATCCTGACGCTGCTCCGCGCCGAGAACCGCCCCACCCGGTTCTACACCTTCCACATGGAGCTCCCCTACCCCGAGCTGACCAGGAACCTGGCCCAAGAGGCGGCCAAGATCCCCGAACAGGCCCGGCCGATCCTGGGCCAACTGGTGCTCAACATCATCGACGCCCACCGCTGGGCCGAGCTGGCCTTCCGCAACGTGGACGGCAACCAGCGGATGGTGATTGCCCGGCGGTTCAACACCGGCCACGAACAGGTGGACGCCTACGACTACTGCCCCGAGTTCGACGACGTGGCCAGGACCTGGGACGAACCCAGCCTGTGGTACGCCGGCGGCAAAGTGGTCGAGGCGGTGGACGTGGCTCGTGTTGCCCTGGCGGAGCTTAAAGACGTGCCGCCGTTCGCCTTCGACTGGGAAACGCCCTGGGGCTGGATTCGCATCCGCGGCAGCGGCGCGGACCAGGTGGACGGCACCGACGCCCTGCTGATCGTGGACCTGGGCGGGGACGACGAGTACACCGGCGGCGTGGCGGCCTCGACGGCGGACCGATCGATCGGCATTCTGCTGGACTGCGGCGGTAACGATAGCTACACGTCGTCCGGGCCGGCCCAGGGAGCGGGGCTGTGTGGGATCGGCCTGCTGGTCGATGCGGCCGGCGATGACACATACGTGGCAGAGCGCTACGCCCAGGGTGTCGGGCAATTCGGCCTCGGCGTCTGTGCCGACCTGGGCGGCGACGACACCTATTTCACCAAGTTCAGCGGGCAGGGCTGCGGCTACTTCGGCATCGGGCTGATGCTGGACTCCGCCGGCCACGATCAGTACAAACTCTACGCTGATGGCCAGGGCCTGGGCGGCGTGTCCGGCGTGGGCGTGCTGGCCGACCGCCACGGCAACGACACCTACGAGATAGTCCGCGACTCCACCATCACCGGCCGCCACTCGTACCACTCGCCCGACCTGAACATCTCGGTCAGCAACGGGCAGGGCTGTGCCATGGGGAGGCGCGGCGACGGGGCCGACGGGCATTCCTACGCCGGCGGACTGGGGGCCCTGCTGGATGCCGAGGGCGACGACAGCTACACCTCCGGCAGTTGGACCATGGGCACCGGCTACTGGTGGGGCACGGGCGTGCTTCACGATGGCGGCGGAGACGACGTCTACAATGGCGTCTGCTATTCGCAGGCCACCGGGGCACACTTCTGCATCGGCGTGCTGATCGACGAGGGCGGCGACGACAAACATCTGGCAGAGGCCAACGCCAACTCGTCCGTGGTCTGGGGACACGATTTCAGCATATCGCTGCTGCTGAACGTCGGCGGGGACGACCTTTACGATCTCAAGGGAGAAGGGCTCAGCTACTCGATCAACCGTAGCGTCACCGCCCTGATCGACATCGGCGGCAACGACACCTACCGGGGCAAGGATGAGCGACGCCCCGGAATGACCCTGGAGAGCGATAAGTTCCGCTTCAACGCGGACGGATCCGGCACCTACTTCGCCGATGTCACCTCTGTGGGGCTCTTCCTGGACATCGGCGGGACGGACACCTACTCCGCTGGCGGCGCGGTCAAGGACAACAGCCATTGGCTGGATGAGGCCGACTCGCCCAATTGGCCCGACAGGAACTTCAGCGTCGGTGTCGACCGGGCCGACGGCCAGGTGAGTTTCATCCCCCGCCCACGCAGTGCTCGCCAGAGCCAATAACGTGGCACAATTGTCGCGGCAGGGTGCAGGGTGCACGGGTGCCCCATCCCTTGCGCAGCAAAGGGTGGGGAATCCACGCTCCTCTTCCAACGCGGTGCATCAAGATGCACCCTACCCCTCCGGCGCGGGGCGGTCCAGTGTCACCAGGTCGTCGTAGGTCTCGCACGGGTGCCCCATCTCTTGCGCAGCAAGGGGTGGGGAATCCACGCTCCTCTTCCAGCGCGGTGCATCAAGATGCACCCTACCCCTCCGGCGCGGGGCGTTCCAGTGCCACGAGGTCGTCGTAGGTCTCGCGGCGGCGGATCAGACTGGTGGACGATTGATCGACCAGGATTTCCGGGGCCCGGGGACGGGAGTTGTACTGGCTGGACATGGTGAAGCCGTAGGCACCGGCGCTGAAGACGGCGATCAGGTCTCCGCGCTCGACCGGGGGCAGCCAGCGGTCTTTGGCCAGGAAGTCCCCGCTCTCGCAAACTCCGCCGACCACGTCGGCCCGCGTGGAGCCGGGCAGTTGAGTCGTGGGTCCGCGATCGGGGGGCACCATGCCGCCGTGGGGAGCGACCGGCCAGACGAAGTGGTACGCGCCGTACAGCGCCGGGCGCAGCAGTTCGGTGATGGCAGCATCGACGATGAGGAATTGCCGATCGCCGGATTGTTTCACGTAGACGGTGCGGGCCAGCAGCAGGCGGGCGTTGGCGGCGATGGTGCGGCCAGGCTCCATCAGGACAGCCAGTCCCTTGCCCTGCAAAGCGGGCACGATGTGGGCGGCGTACTCGGCGGCCGTCGGCGCTTC
>JANQGB010000625.1 GCA_028277545.1 Phycisphaerae bacterium
GCCGGGTACAAGGCCGGTCGTCGCCGGGCTTACCTGGTGGGCACCGAGATTCAGCGTCGCCAGCAGCGACTGGACGGAAGTTGGCCCGAAGAGTGGGACGACGTCTACGCCTACGCCAAGGAACTGCCGCCCGCGCCGCCCATAGTCGAGTTGGTGGACCTCAACGGACAGCTCGTGCCCAACCCTCAGTCGCGTTCCCTCGTGCAGCAGTACTACGAGTTGGTGAAGGACTACCAGCTCGACATCATCCGACCTTACTTCCCCGATGTCGTGCAGGGCGATCAGTGGGCCTATCCCGAGTTCCCCGATATCGAACTCGCGGCTCTCGATCGCGACTACGGCTGGTATGAGGACGGTGATGAGGAGGACCGGGTCGAGCTGGAGGAGGACGAGTCCAAGAAGGACAAAGAGCCCAAGAGCGCTCGCGAGCTGGAGCAAGAGACGCTTGCCAAGATCGAGCAGCTCTTTGAGCAGGGACGAATGACTGCCGGTAAGGATCGCGAGAAGCTGTACGAGGCGCTCTCGGAAGCGCAGTCACTGGAAGCGAGCGGTAGTACGGCCTCTGTGAAGAGAAAGGCCGAGCAGTGGGTCAAGGATATCGAACAGGAGGTCCGTGATCTGGATCGCTGGGAGCGGCGGAACCGGCCGGACGACGAAGATGAGGAGGAGGATGACGAGGAGACTCAGCCGATCTCGCCGGTGCAGCTCGTCTGGCTTCACGACGCCCGGCCAGGCAGCGTCACCAGCGGCGCGACCTACCAGTACCGCATGCGGCTGCTGCTTTACAACCGCTATGCGGCAACTCCCGGCGAGTTGAAGGATCACCAGGACGCCCTGACGGTATTCGTGGTCGGCCCATGGTCCGAGCCCTCCGACCCGGTCGCCGTCCCGCACGACACGCGCTTCTTCCTGACTTCAGGAGGCGGCGGCAAGTCCGGCGTCCGGGTGGACATCTTCAAGTGGTTTGAAGGGCTCTGGGTGGCCAACAAGTTCACGGTGGAGGTCGGCGAGCAGATCGGCGGCGTTCAGCGCACCCGGATTGAGCAGGATGACGAGATCGACCATCCCAAGGTCGACTACTCGACCGGGGCCATCGTGGTCGATATCGACGCCAATCGGGAGGTCCGGAAGGTCGGCAAGAAGAAGCGGGACGGCTCCTTTGCGGTCGGGCCGTTGGAGAATACGGTCGCCCTGGTGTACATGGATGCCAAGGGCAACCTCTTCGAGCGGCTGCTGACCGTCGACAAGAACACGCCCGACCTGAAAGAGATGAAGGCCAAGCTCATCAAGAAGAAGCGAGTGGTCAAGAAGAAGCCCCCCCCGCCCAAGGGAGGCCCGGGTCGCGGTGGTGGTGGCGGCGGTCCTGGCCGCGGCGGCGGCGGTCGTGGTGGCGGTGGCGCCGGCGGCCCCGGTCGCGGCGGCGGCTAGCCACCCGGCTGGCGTGAATGACCTGATAACGGCCTGCGATTCTTCCGGCCTGCCGGAATGATCGCAGTCCGTTCGCACAGCGTCGCAGGGGGCGGTCCCCGGGGCGGGGCAGGCGAGGCCGCCCTACCAGTCCGCCGGCCTGTTCCGCCAAGGCGCGCCCGCCCGCCCGAACCTGGACTGACGCCGTCCGCAACCCAGAAACCGCCCCTGGCGGGTCTTGCAGTAAGCCGGCCGTAACCGTACACTCAGCCACAACTTGCGGTACGGCGCTTGGCTGGCGGCTGTGGACTAATAAGTAACTATACCAGCCGCAAGAGCGCCCGTCAGTAGATTGGACGTCGGCCGCGCGGAAGTGGTCAGCCCGACCCAAAGGCCGGCGGAAGCCACCAAAGGGAGGAACTTTCCTTGCGTAGGTCCATTGCCCCCGTACGTGCCGCGCGACGGCTAGTTGTCGCGGCTTGTCTGGTTGTAGCCCTGCCTGCATTTGCGGACGACTCCGGCGATCTCGCCGGCGCAATCCAGCTCTTCGAGCAAGGCAACTATCTGGCCGCCCAGGAGTTGCTTCTCAAGATCGACCCGGACGCACTGGACACCAGTGAACGGACCCGGCGCGACGAGTACGTCAATCGCGTACAGATAGCGCTGGCCATGGTCGAGAAGGCGGAGACCGATCTGGAGGACGCTGAGACAGCTCTTTCCGGCGGCGACCTGGACGAAGCTGAGGAACTGCTGCGTGACGTGCTCAGCAACGAGTACGCCGCCGAGGCCCTGCGCCGCGGGGCAGTCGATCTTCAACGTCGTGTCGCCCAGGCTCGCGAAGCCGACGCAACGGAGGAGAAGACGGAGATCCGTGAGAGTATCACCGTGACCGCCACAGCGACGGAGCCGGCCGTCGTTGTTCCGGAGGATGATGATACTCTGCGAGCCCGGGCTCTTACGCAGGAAGGCGAAGAGCAGATGGCCGCCGGGCGTTACGCCGAGGCCGAGCGGCTGTTCCAGCAGGCCTTGGAGGCCGTGCCCGGCTATCCGGAGGCAATACGCGGGATCGAGGACCTCAAGGCTTACCAGAAGGTCGAAGCCGGCCCTGGCTCGTTGCTGGAGCGCATCCGAGGCGAAGAGCTGGTTCGCTGGCAGCGCGTGGTGGCCATGTATCGCGATGCCGAGCGCCAGGTCCGCGACCTGCTGGTGGCCGACCGCTACGACCAGGCCCGGCAGGTGCTGCTTCGTGCCCGGCAGGTGGTCGAGGCCGGC
>JANQGB010000546.1 GCA_028277545.1 Phycisphaerae bacterium
GAGATTTGGAATCGTGGCTCTGGCCATGATCGCTTCCGGTCTGGTTTTGATGTTGGCCCCCGCCGCCCAGGCGGCAGAGGGCGACGATGCCACAGTGGCACAAGCCACAGAGGGCACGCTCTTCGGGAATATGGGCATAGCTCGTCTGGGCGGTGCCATCGGCGCCGGGTTGGTGGTGATGGGTGGCGGTGCCGGTATCGGCCGCGTCGGCGGCAGCGCCGTCGAGTCGATGGCTCGCCAGCCCGAGGTGGCCGGTAACATCTCCACCGCCATGATCATCACCGCGGCGATGATCGAGGGTGCCACCCTCTTTGCCGTGCTCGGTTGCTTCCTGGCGTGTCTGACCAAGTAAAGGCATCCGCGGCTGGGGCGGGCGGTCTTCGGACCGCCCCCTGCGGCCCAACATTGCGGGGCAGTTATGACAGGTGATCGATTAGCGCGGTCGGCGGTCATGGCGGCGGTGGCCATCGCCGCAACAGCCGGTACAGCGTTGGCAGCGAGTGAGGAAGGCGCGTCACCGAGTATATTCGCGGGCGACCTGGGCAACGTGATCTGGACCATGGTCACGTTCATTGCGGTAGTGCTCGTGCTGGGGAAGTTCGCCTGGCCGCCGATACTGACCGCCCTGCAGCGGCGGGAGGAGTTTATCCGCGAGTCGCTGGCCGAAGCGAAGCGCGACCGGGAGGAGGCGGAATCCCGGCTGAAGGAAGTCGAGGATCGGCTTACCACCGCTCGGTCGGAGGCGACCGCGATTGTCGAGGAAGGCCGGCGCGACGCTGATGTTCTCAAGCGCAAGATCGAGCAGGACGCCCGCCAGGAGGCGGACAACATGATCGAGCGAGCCCGGCGGGAGATCAACATAGCCCGCGACACTGCGGTGAAGGACCTCTACGATCTGACCGCCGGTCTGGCGACCGAGGCGGCGCGGAAGATCATCCAGAAGGAGATTGACCCCGCCACCCACGAGCGACTGATCGCGGATTCGATCGACGAGCTGGTTCGCGGCAGCGGCAACGGCAACAACTAAGGTCCGTTCACCGGACCTCAAGAGCGAAGTTCACCTGCGAAAGCGGTAGCAACAGATATGTCCACAGTAGACGACACCGCCATCACTATTGCCGACTCGTACGCCGAGGCGCTGCTCGCCCTGTCAGAAGAAAAGGGCTGCTCCGACGAGTTGCTCGACGAGTTGAGCGAGTTGACTTCCGGCCTGGAGACCGACCAGGTCCTGGCGCATTTCCTGACCAGCCCGGCGGTGGATGACGACGTACGTCGTGAGGGGTTGGAGAAGGCCTTTCGCGGGCGGTTAAGCGACCTGCTCGTCGATACGCTGCAGGTGCTCAATGAGAAAGGGCGGACCGAACTCCTGCCCACGCTGTACGAGCGGTATCGCCTGGGTCTGGAGAGAATTCGTGGCGAGGTGGACGTTCACGTCACCTCCGCCTTTCCGATGAGCGACGCGTCGCGGCAGCGGTTGACCGACGTTCTGCGAGATAGCCTGGAACTGACGCCCAGGCTGATCGAGAAGGTGGATGCGAACATGCTGGGCGGGCTGGTGATACAGGTGGGCGACAAGAAGATGGATTGCAGCGCCTCCCACCGCCTGCGCCAGTTACGGGAACGTTTCCGGGACCGCGCCTCGCGCGAGATACACGCGGGCAAGGATTATTTCGAGGCAGCCGAGAGCTGATCAGCAACTTGAAGGTGTCACGATGAAGTTCAAGGTCGATGAGATATCGTCGGTCATCAAGCAGGAGATCGAGACCTACCGCAGCGAGGTGGATGTCTCGGAGGTGGGCAAGGTCCTGGAGGTGGGTGACGGCATCGCCCGCCTGTACGGCCTAAGCAAGGCGATGTCCGGCGAACTGGTCGAATTCTCCAACGGCGCTTTCGGACAGGTGCTGAACCTGGAGGAGAACTCGGTCGGTGTGGCCATCCTGGGTGACTACCTGGGCATCAAGGAAGGGGACGAAGCCAAGCGCACCGGCGAACTGCTCTCGGTGCCAGTGGGCGACGCGTTGATTGGCCGCGTGGTCGATCCGTTGGGGCGCCCGGTGGACGGCCGCGGCGTTGTCGAGTCTCCGCAGCGCCGGGCACTGGAGATGATCGCCCCGGGGATCGCCGGCCGCCAGCCGGTGAACCAGCCGCTCCAGACCGGCATCAAGCCGATCGACAGCATGATCCCGATCGGGCGGGGCCAGCGAGAGCTGATCATCGGTGACCGCAAGACCGGTAAGACTGCCGTGGCCCTGGACACCATCATCAACCAGCGCGGGGGCGACGTGATCTGCGTGTACGTCGCTATCGGCCAGAAGGACTCCACGGTAGCCAGCGTGGTGGAGACTCTGCAGGAGAACGGGGCGATGGACTACACCATCGTGGTGGTCGCTTCCAGCGCCACCCCCGCACCCTTGCAGTACATCGCCCCCTACGCGGGCTGCGCCATGGCCGAGCACTTCATGTACGAGGAAGGCAAGCACACGCTGTGCGTCTACGACGACCTGTCCAAGCAGGCTGCCGCGTACCGCCAGTTGTCGCTGCTCCTGCGCCGCCCGCCGGGCCGCGAGGCCTTCCCGGGCGACGTCTTCTACCTGCACAGCCGGCTGCTGGAGCGATCCTGCAAGCTGGCCGAAGAGCGGGCCATCGTCCAAAAGGGCCAGGGCTACACCAAGGGCGGCGTTAACGGCAAGCACTACGTCGGCGTGCCCGGCAAGTGGGAAGCAACCGCCGACCTGGAGGCGATGCCAGACAAGGACAGCCATGACTTGGTGGTCGATCCCTCCTCCGGAGGCTCTCTGACGGCACTGCCGATCATCGAGACGCTCGAGGG
>JANQGB010000774.1 GCA_028277545.1 Phycisphaerae bacterium
CGAGGATTGCTGGCCGGGAAACGCGGCTTGACGGAGGAAGTTGAGCAGGCTACAGTCCCGGCAGACAAGAGCACCTCCAACACCGTGTGGGTCCTGATCCTCTCGAAGCATCTGTTGTTTCAGTTAGGTCCAGTTGGCGGCGCCGAGTTTTGTAGAAGGTCCAGTTATGCCTCAAGGTACAGTGAAGTGGTTCAACGACGCCAAGGGTTTCGGCTTCATCGAGGCGGATGATGGCCAGGACGTCTTTGTCCACCAGTCCGAGATCCAAAGTGACGGGTACCGGAGCCTCTCAGAGGGGGCAAAGGTCGAGTTCGAGCTGACCCAGGGCGCCAAAGGCCCCAAGGCCGCCCAGGTCAAGCAGCTCAGCTAGGCAGTTCGAGCCACACGCAGGAACAAACCGGGCGTCGTCGCGACTGTGGCGACGCCCGGTTCTTGTTTGCCCCCAAACCCAAATCTTCGTCGCCCCAATGCCCCCCAGTCGGCAAGAGTGTGGCGCTATCCCTCCTCATTCGCTGACTGAGGCGCCCGTGTTTGTCCACCGATCGTCAGTGAGTCGCCGGCCAGCCACCGGCCGGTGCCTTACCCGGCCGCGCGAAGATTGCTGGACGGACACCGCAGTTAGGTTGTGCTCAAACTCCGCGCCTGGTAAAGTCGGGCCACATGGTTACGGGGTTGGCACTGGTCGGTTCGCTCGCCAGGCTGGTCAGCCCGTAAACGCTGCCTGGAATTCCTTGAAGTCGGCCACGTCCACGTCACCGTCGTCGTCGAGATCGAACACGGCGCACGGATCCGCCTCAACGGTTACCGAGCCAACCATTCCGCGGTCTTCGTGTACCACGCAGTAGTAGGGGTAACTGCTGGCCGTGATGGGGTTGTCGAGCAGGAACGCGGCGTCGAACAGAAGTTCATAGGTCGTATCGGGGGCAGAAGTCGGACTACCTGACAGGAAGTTGCCGTCGTGAATGCCGTCGACGCCGCTCTCCACGTTGTGCAGGCCGCCGGCCCACACCCAGCGAATAGAGTCTCCGACCTCAATGGTGATGTCGGCCGGCGAGAAGCTGAACCCCGGCCCGACGGATACGTCGTGCGTTGCGGTCCCGTCGGAATCGTACGACACGCCTGGGCCGGACATACAGGCGGCAAAGCCGGCGTGGTCGTCCAGGTCCAGGTCACCGTCGCCATCACCGTCGCCTGGTGGCAGGGGCGTCAGCAGGTAGGCGCGGGCGTCGTCTCCCCCGTACAGGTATCCCCAGCCGACGATGTGCCCGGCGTTGCTGATGCTCTCGGCGTTGCGCAGCGTCCACCCACTGTCGGGAGGAATCAAATCGTTAAGGTTGGCGATGTGGCCGTCGTTCCAGATGCACGCCCGTGTGACGAGCCACTCGACGAAGGCATCGCCCACGACCTGGCCAGCCTCGTTGACCGAGACGGCCTGGCTGCTGAAGCACTGAGTACAGGAGAACTCTTCCAGGTCAGCCATCACGCCCTCATACCAATGGAAGCCGGTGGAGCAGAAGTCGCATGACTCGCTGTCGTAGACGGTCTCTCCAACTATCTCACCCGCTTCGTTGATTCCGCGCGCCGTGCTGAAGGCGAACTCTGTGGACAGTGCGCCGAGGATGGTCAGAGTGTCACCTTCCCACATGACGGCCACGTTGCCCAGGTCAGGGATGTCCGCACGTCCGACAATCGCGCCGGAGTCGTTGATGTCGAGAGCTTCGCTGAAGATGGAATCGACCGGGCCGAGGTCCTGCATTCCGTTTATGGAGTCCCAGAGGAAGGCATGACGGTCGATGGGCCAGGGCAGATTGGAATGGCCCACGACCTGGCCAACATTGTTGAGCGCCATGGCGTGGCTCAAATCCTCGGAAGGGCTGTTGTCCAGAACGCCCAGGTCGATCAACTGGTCACCCTCCCATACGCTGGCGCGCGTGCCGGTCTCGGGGCTTCTCGCCGAGTGACCGGCCACCACCCCAGCTTCATTAATGTCCATCCCCGCGGAGTACGAACCTCCGAGGGTGTCGAGTTCGATCATCTCCCCATCTCGGTATAGAAAGGGAACCGAAGGCTCGGGTGGAACTCCGATGAGTACGCCGACCGCATGGCCCGCAGAGTTGACCGCACCCGCATAGGTCTCGGTGAAATATCCGATCGGTCCCAGGTCGGTGATCGCGTAGCGTGGTACCGGGCTGGCACCTACTGGCACCCTGACGTCGGGCTGGCCAGCCGTCGCGCGGGCGGAAGGCGGCTGAACCGTCAGTGTGGCAGAGACAATACCCAGCGTGATTACTCCCCTGGCTTGCCAACTCGTCTCGATTCCTCTCGTTCCCAACATGTTCACCTCTCCTGTGTCTGTCCATTCCTGCGATTCAGTGAGCAACGAAGTGTAGAATTGACGTCCGACTAATCCCCTCCGCGCTCTAATTAGGCACACGGCGTGCCGCGCGCCGGCGATAGTGAGGTCGCGGCGCTCAACGGTCCTGGCAGGCTGTCGGGGCGGTCTTGCAGTGACCGCAGGCCGGCAAGACTGGCAGCGGGCTCAGAGGAGCAGACGCTGCGCCGCAATATGTTGCGGCGGCCGCAACATGCTGCGGTGGTCGCAACATGTTGCGCTGCTCTTTGCCGTGCTGAGGCCAGTGATTCATGCGCTCTGCAGTCCCTACCACAAGGTCCTGCGACGTAGGTTGTCATGGTCGGTCTCAACCTGGCCGGCGAGTTGTGGCGAGGTGGGGTGAGGGAAGTTCAGGCGAGAGGATCGGACTCTCGACCGTTGCGCCGCTGCTCTGGCTGAGACGGCTTGACGTGACGGTGCACCTGGACGGTGCGCTGGTCCTGAAGACCGGGCTTCCTTAATCCTCAGCGGCGCGCAGTAGCCCGGCAGGGCAACTCCTGAATCCGCAGCTTTGATAGAAGGGCTGGAGCTTGGGCTCGTAGTCCACGTGAATCCACTCGACCTGGTTCTTGCGTGCTTCGGCGACGGCATGGAGCACGAGTCTTCGCCCGACTCCGCGCCTTTGCCAGTCGGGATGCACGGTAGTATCCAGAATGAAGCCATGCAGCCCGCCGTCCCAGGCCAGGTTGACGAAACCTGTCAGGGACGGGCCGTCGAAGGCACATATGTAGGCCAAGCTGTGGTTCAAGACGGGCTGGAAATCACGCGGCCCATGGTCAGGCCAGGCAGCGGCAAACAGGGCGTTGAGATCATCGTTCTTCAGCGGCGGCGACACGCGATAGACCAGACGGAGTCCGTGACCGAATGACGGTTCATTGAGTTGGCTGCTCATGTTCGGCTCTCATCCTGCTAACGGTAACGACGCACTCGATGTGCGCCGCCGCTACTGATCCGGCTTCCGTTGCCGTGACGGATCTGGGCCACCGCCGAGCCTACCGGGGCGATGGTACGAGACGCAAGCGTATGCCCTGTCTCGGGCCGCCACGGCGACCGCGCCTGCTGACCTCGCGGTTTTCATTCTGCACCAAATGGTCGGAATATTACCTTTCGTCTCCTTCTTGATCCAGAAGTGGGAGATTCCTATAATGACCAACTGAGGCCGGTATGGCGTTTTAGCACGGTTCCGCGTGGGGTCAGGCAGCAGCGGCGAGCGCCGGGCTGGACTCCGCTAACATCGGGTCGGAGTGGAACTCGAAGTCTCATTGCAGACGTTGATCAGCAGACCGTGGCCGTGACT
>JANQGB010000824.1 GCA_028277545.1 Phycisphaerae bacterium
CCGCCACGGGCCCACGCGGTACCACAGACGCTGCCGCCGTTGGCAGCAATCGTGCCGAAGTCGGCCGGTGTCGGCGTGTCGGCGTTGCAGCCATCGTTAAGGCGACCTTCGCCGGAGTCATCGCAGGGTTCGGCCTCGTCATCAGTGCAGTTGAGCTCGCAGGGAGCGTCGCACGGAGTGTCAATGCAGGCGTCGCCCGAAGAGAACACGCCGCCGAGCGCCACGCACTCGAGCTCGGTCATGTCGCCAGCCTCGTCGTCGCAGCTGCCGTCCGGGTAGCAGCAGGCGCCGGTCTCGCACGGGTTAGGATCACAGTCGATGCCTTCGAACCAGGCAAGACCTGACAGGATGTCGAAGCAGCGACTCTCGGTCATGTTGGACGCGAAGGTGCAGCCACTGCTGCGGCAGCAGGCCCCAATACCGCAGGGCGGCACGAAGGGGTCTACGGTGCAGTCAGCAAACTCGGCGAAGCGAGCCGAGGGGCCGGTGCAGTCGGTCTCGAGCAGACCGTCCTCGCAACCGTAGTCACAGGTCTGGCCCTCCGGGCAATCGGCGCTGAGCGAGCAGGGATCACCCGAGCCGCTGCAGAACGCGCGGCAGCAGGCGCCGGGGCAAGGACCGCTGTCGGCATCCGCCCAAATCTGAGCGGTGAAGCCGGAGTACGGATTGCCCTGGAACCACCAGCCACAGCCGGGCTGAAGGGGCTGGCCCTCGTCGTCGCGGGGATCTTCCAGGCAGAAGTTGTCCTCGGTGAAACCGACTTCGGCCTCATCCGAAATCAACCAGGCACCGATCTCCCAGTCATCGACTTCCATAACGACGTATACAGGCTGGCTGACGCACTGAGGCGCGGTGAGAACACACAAGTTCGGGGACATTCCACTGCCGGACAAGCCCGGGAACACACACGTCGACCCGGGCACATCTTCCGTCGTCGCGCCATCGATATCGTATGCGAGCCAAGTGGTCAGGTCGTACGTGCCAGTGCCATGACCGTAGGAAGTCACCTCATACTCGACAACCGTACGCTGGGGGCCTTCAAACGTCGCATCGTCCGCGACCCAGGTGCCGTCGATATCGCCGGTATAGAAGAACCGGGCTCCGTCGTTCGAGTAGACCAGTACGGTCCCGCGGGAGCCAGCCCGCGACGGAACATCAACCACGCCAGGCGGCAGCGGGTGCGGCGTTGCGACGTATACGCCGTGCGTACCACCGGCAACGACGCCGGCCGTCTGGTTGTCGGCCGCGGGCTGACCCGGGGCAAACTTCCCGACCGTATCGCCGACCGCGGCGGCGGACATGTCGCCAGTCGCGGGGGCAACGGCATCGGACGTGCCGGGGTTAGCGTGCGTAGCCGCACCGAAGGCGCTACAGGCAAAGACGCCAACGGCCAAGACTGCGATGGCGGATAGCCACCTACAAGAACCGATGTCTTTCATCATCATCCTTTCCTCCGTTAGGGAAACGTTCCCTGTCCCAGGTCTCGTGGGACTCTTCGATCGTCAACCTTCCCTCTGCGGCCGCGCAATCGACCCGCGCGGCCACGCTCCGGATGCAGAATCACCCGGCGCGCAACTGCTTCCACAATCTCCTCCAGCGTCACCTCCGTCGGAAAAAAGAACGCCACTGACAAACCCGACGCGAGTAACGAACGGAACTACCGCCGCTCCCGCTTGCCCCCTAACAGCACCCCAAGGGGACACCGCATGCGACTGACACGAAAAAGGTGGTTGAGATGTCCTCCTTCCCCGTACTCCGATTACAGCGGCTGCGCGCTGCGCCTACACCCCGCACACAGATACTTGCGGAACAACCAGGGGCGCCCGACGCCTAAAGGTAGGCAGGTCGTGCGGGCCGTCCACCATGTATCCAGGTGCCGACTACTGGGAAGCAAAAATGCAGCGCTTCCTATCCTCCGCTTGGCCTATCTTAGCAGTGGCACAGCCACACTGCAAGCAAAATACCACCCACTTCGCCGCCTGTACGCAGCGCAGGACATAGGCGCAAACCAGGCAAATTTGACTATCGTGCGGCAGCTCCAAGGTCCGGAGAAAGCCCGAACGGCCACCGTCTGCACACCCAGACTATTGGAGGGATACACTGGCAGAAAGTTACCAGATTTCGGTGCCGATTCCCGATCGACCACTCGTCAGCAGCGGGATTAATACAGTTATAATTCACTTCCCATCAGCTGCTGTTCTCGCTGGCTCTGCCCCCAAGTCACGCGCCGCGGCCGGTTCTGAGTCAGCCGGCGCGACCTTTGCGTGGCATTGTAACGCAATTGGAACAAATTTTGTGCCATTTTTCGAGGTCAGGTTGGTCTGGTGTGCCGTTCGGGTCTACAATCGCAGGTATTCGGGCCGGAAAGAACACGTTCACTTTGCGGTAGGCGGAAAGCGTCACATCTCCCTGACAGGTAGCGAGGCCACCGGCGCCAATGGACCGGTGATCGCTGAGTCTTAACCGAGCCCGATATCTTGCATGTCGTCGTCGGCCAGGAGCCGATCGACTCGGGAAACGCGAAGTTCAGGAAGTCGACGGGGATAAGCGCATATGGTATCGACCACCGGAACAAACACCAGAACGGCAGCCTCGTTTGGTGATCACGGGTACGGTGCGGACATCCAGCCCTATCATCTTCGCCGCCAGAGCCGCCGTCAGGACGGCTCGCGACTCTGTGTCGGGCTGATCGCGGCCTGCCCGTTTCCGGCCAGCCACGGCACGCCGGGAGGGATCAGGGAGAAGGCCGAGGCGCTAGTCGAACTGGGGCACGAAGTACACGTCATAACTTACGCGTCCCACCAGCCCGAGCCGGTACGAGGCGTGAAGATTCACAGAATCGCGGCTATCGGACCTGTTGACAATATCGTGGTTGGTCCCAGCACGGCCAAGATGTACTGGGACGTCCTGCTCACGCTCAAGACCATCAAGGTGGTGCGTGACGAGCAGATCGACATCCTCCACGGCATCAACTACGAGGGCGCGATGGTGGGATGCATCGCCAAGTGGCTGACTGGCTGCCCCCTAGTCTACGGCGCCGTCAACACAATGATCGATGAATTGCCCAGCTACAAGTTCATCTGGCCGCCCAAGCTGGCCAAGATCCTGGCGACGCTGCTGGACCGCGGGGTGCCGCGCCAAGCGGACTGTGCCGTGTGCTACACCGAAACGATACGCGACTTCCTGCTCGACTTTGGTGTCTGCCCCAGCCGTCTCGAAGTCGTCAAGCTGGGCATTGATCTGTCAATGTTCGTCGATGCCCAGCCCGGTGACGCCCGGGAGAGGATGGGCGTGGGGCAGGACCAACCGCTGGTGGTTTACACTGGTGTGCTGAACAAGTTCCAGAGAATCGACTACCTGATCCAGGCCATGAAGGTCGTTCTGGCCGAGCTCCCCGATGCCAAATGTGCCTTCGTACGCACGCTTGACGACGAAGAGCACCGGCTTGAAGTCGAACAAATGGCACGCGCGGAAGGCGTCCTGGAGGCGATGGTCTTTCCTCCGGTCATCAAGTTCGAGGAGCTGCCGGCGTTCATCGCCGCCGCCGACACCAGTGCCGTGCCACGTCCGGACTGCCCCGGCGTTCCTGTGAAGCTGCTCAACTTCATGGCAGCGGGCAAACCGGTGGTGGTAACGCACGGTTCGAGCCAGGGCCTCAGGGACGGGCACGAAGCCCTGGTAACGGCGGACCACGACCCTGAGGCGATGGGCAAGGCACTGCTGAAGACGCTTACGGACAGGCAACTGGCCGCCCGTCTGGGGCAGCAAGCCCGCCAACTGGCGTACTCGCAATACGATCGCGCTGCGACGACGCGGGACCTGGTTAATGTCTATCGCCGAGTGCTGGCTCGCCGGGGGCGCTTGTCGCGTCTTGTGGGGACGCCGCCGCCCCTGCGACTGGCGAGTCCAGGCGAGGTTCAACCGATGATCCCGCAGCCGGGCGGCGCTCCGGCAGTGGCCCGCGCGCGAACCGGGTCCTAAGACCCAGCGTTAAACCTGCTCCAGTAGTCGACCGGTGTGCCGCACCGGCAGGGGTGCCAAGACCGCTGACAACCAGGCAGAACAATCGCCAAACTGACGGGTGCAACTAGAGATCATGATCGGGCGACTGGTAAGAAGCGTGTGCGTGGCCTACCTCTACGTGTGCCATATCCCCCTGCTGCGATTGATAGGCCCCACGGCCGCCATCGTGCTGACTCGCGGTGTGGCTTACGGACACTGGCTGCTCAGCTTCGTGGTAGGCCAGCGACGAACCAAGGCCGGACTGTCTGTCGCCTTGCCACGCCTGCAGCCCGAGATGTCGCTGGCAACCGCCATGCGCCGCTACCTGATCTGCAAGCACCAGCGGTTCGTGGAGTGGTACACGTACCCTACCAGGCGCAGTCGACGATTCGTCAAGCGTACGTACGCGGAGATCGAGGGCCGCGATTACCTGGACACTTCGCTGGCCCAGGGCAGGGGCGTCATCGTACTGGTCTTCCATTACGGGATGGCCAAGATGGTCTGGCCAGCGCTGATGGCCGCGGGCTACGAGCCCGCACTTCACGTCTTCCGCGGCGCGACCTACGCCGGCGAGACGTTCGGGCCGGTCGCTAAACTCGCCCTGAACTGCCAGGCCAAGGTCGAGGCGGAGAGCGGCTTGAAGATGATCTACCACCGCCCCCTGGTCGCTTTCCGGACCCAGATGCTTCATCAG
>JANQGB010000832.1 GCA_028277545.1 Phycisphaerae bacterium
CGACTTGACATGGTCGGCATCAAGGACGAGATCGCGACCACTACGGTCACCGGCGTCGAGATGTTCAACAAGACGCTTGACTCCGGTCAGGCCGGCGACAACGTGGGCTGCCTTTTGCGTGGCGTCGAGTTCAGTGCCAAGCGGAAGGAGGTCGAACGCGGCATGGTCCTGGCCGCGCCCAAGAGCATCACGCCGCACACCAAGTTCGAGTCGGAGGTCTACGTTCTGACCAAGGAGGAGGGCGGCCGTCACACGCCGTTCTTCAACGGGTATCGCCCGCAGTTCTACTTCCGGACCACGGATGTGACCGGCTCGCTGAACCTGACTGGCGGGGCGGAGATGTGCATGCCGGGCGACAACATCACCATGACGGTGGAGTTGGGCAAGGCGGTGGCCATGGAGCAGGGCCTGCGATTCGCCGTTCGCGAGGGTGGCCGGACGGTCGGTTCCGGCGTGGTGGCCAAGGTGATCGAGTAAGGCCGCTGGCCTGTCCGATCTCCCGGCGAGATTGACGAGAGACGTTTGCAATGGCGAAAGCGGCAAAGCGCGAATGGGTGTGGCTGCAGTGCACCGAGACCGGTGATCTGAATTACCGGACTACGGTGAACGTGATGGGCGGCGTGCCCAAGCTGCAGCTTAAGAAGTTCTGCCCCCGGCTGCGGAAGCGCACAGTCCACAAGATCAAGCGCAAGTAGCGTTCCTTGATCGGAAGGAGTGTAGCTCAATTGGCAGAGCACCGGTTTCCAAAACCGGCGGTTGGGGGTTCAAGTCCCTCCACTCCTGTTCTGGGCGACCAGCGAGTCGCGTATGGCAGGAGCGCGGTGGGCGCGTGGGATTTTGCGCCGGTTCGTCCCCTGACGGGTGACACGGCAAGGCTGAGTTCACAATTATGACTGAAATGCCAGTAGAGGGTACCGGGCCTGCCGAGAAGACTCGGAAGCAGCCCCTGGGCGGCACCGCGGCGAGAGGCTCGTTCCTGGCCGTCTACAAGCGCGGCCAGGGCCAGTACACCCGCTGGGGTACCTTCCTGGGCGCCGCGGCCATGATTCTTTGCGGCGGCAACTTCCTCTACGACGAGATGAGTGTCTTCCGGCGGGATGACCAGTCCTGGACGCTCGGCCTGCAGGTCGGCGTACCGCTGGCTGTTGTGGCGGCGTGCTTTTTGCTGGTTTACTGGGCGTCGTTCGTAAATCGCCGGGCGAGCGATTTCATGATCGCCACCGAAGGCGAGATGAAGAAAGTCAACTGGTCCACCAGGCGTGAGGTGTTCGGGTCAACCAAGGTGGTGATCCTCTTCACGCTGTTTCTGGCTACCGTTCTGTTCGTGGTCGACCTGGTGTTCATGTCGTTCTTCGGATGGATCAACGTGCTGCGGGAAGCCCCGTCGGTCTGGAAGTTCCTGGTCGGGAGTGGTGCGTGAGCGACGAGCCGCTGTGCGCCCCGGGCATGCAATGGTACGTGCTGCGGGTCGCGTCCAACAAGGAAGAGTCCGTCCGTGACACGCTGTTGCGGAAGGTGAAGATCGAGGCGCTGGAGCCTCGGATCAGCCGGATTCTGGTCCCAACGCTCAAAGAGCGGCGGATGAAGGCCGGCAAGGCGAAGATCCACGAGCGGAAGCTGTATCCCGGCTACGTCTTCGTGGAGATGGCTTGCGAAGACGACGGCTCGGTGGACGAGCGCGTCTGGTTCATGATCAAGGAGACGACGGGCGTCGGCGACTTCATCGGCTCGAACAACAAGCCGACGCCGATGCCGGATCACGACGTGGTCGGCATGCTGGCGGCGTCGGAGAAGGCCGAGGAAGAGCCCACTCTCAGCGGTCTGGACCTACGCAAGGGTGAGGTGGTCAAGATCACGGACGGGAGCTTCGAGAGCTTCGAGGGCGAGGTCGACACCGTTGACGAGAAGCGTGGCATGATCACCGTGGTTCTGACGATCTTCGGCCGGTCGACGCCGGTTGACGTGGAATACTGGCAGGTTGAGAAAGTAAGTTAGAGGTCTCTGTCGGCCGACCGGCGTTGTGGAGGCTCCGGCCGGGCACGAGACCTTCTGGTTTGTGAGGACGGGACGGTTCTGTGGCCAAGAAAGAAGTAACAGCGATATTGAAGCTGCAGGCTCCGGGCGGCAAAGCGACGCCGGGGCCGCCGATTGGTCCGGCGCTGGGACAACACGGCGTCAACATCGGGCAGTTCGTGCAGCAGTTCAACGCCCAGACGGGCAGCCTCAACGGCATGCCGGTCGGCGTTGTCATCTCGATCTACGCGGACCGGTCGTTCACTTTCGAGATCAAGAGTCCACCGGCAGCGGTGCTGCTGAAGGACGCCGCAAAACTGGAGAAGGGCAGCGGGCTGGCCGGCAAGGAAACGGTCGGTTCGGTTACGCAGGATCAGGTCCGGGAAATCGCGGAGCGCAAACTGGCGGACCTCAACGCGACGACCGTCGACGCAGCCGCGCGTATCGTGGCGGGGACGGCTCGATCGATGGGCATTGAGGTATTGGACTGACACCTCGCCGGCCTGCCGGCCGGGTTGGAGAAGTTGGCGGATGGCGACCAAAAGCGTACGGTATCAGAAGCAGCTCAAAGAAATCGGGTCTCCCGACGAGGAAGTCTCCATCGACGAGGGTATCGCCCGGGTCAAGAAGATGGCGGCTGTCGCGGCGGATCGGAGCTACAAGAACGGCAAGAAGCGCAAGACGCTGGACCAGACGGTCGAGGTCGTGGTGCATCTGGGGATCGATCCCAAGCAGGCGGACCAGATGCTCCGCGGGTCGATTTCGCTGCCCAAGGGCACGGGCCAGACCCAGCGGGTGATTGCCTTCTGCGACGGCGACGCGGCCGATGCCGCCAAGGAGGCGGGAGCCATCGAAGCCGGCACTGACGAGCTGGTGAAGAAGATATCCGACGGGTGGATGGACTTCGACGTGGCGGTCGCCCACCCGCAGATGATGGGCAAGGTCGGCAAGCTCGGGCGGGTGCTGGGGCCCCAGGGCAAGATGCCCTCGCCCAAGGCCGGCACGGTCACACCTGACGTAGCCACGGCGGTCCGCGAATACGCGGCCGGCAAGATGGAGTACCGCAACGACGACGGCGGCAACATCCATCTGCGGGTGGGCAAGGCGAGCTTCGCTTCTGAAGATCTCAAGGAGAACATCGAGGCCTTGCTGGGTCACCTGCTGAAGATCAAGCCGAGTGCGGCCAAGGGCACCTACATGAAGGGGGTTTTCCTGTCAGGCCAGCAGACGCCGTCGGTGCGGCTGTCGGTTGCCTAGTGCGGGAAGCTCGCGCCGTAACACAACGGGCCGCGCCGGTCGAGAGACACTGCCGCGGCTCGCGGGGTGGTAAGCAGCACGCAAGCACACGTATAAGACGAGTATCGAGTCATGAGTAAGCCGATCAAGGACCTGATCACCGAAACGCTGAAGAGTCACTACGAGGGCGTGCAGGACGCGTGCGTGGTGGATCTGACCGGGCTGGACGTTGGCGGCACCCAGCAACTGCGCCAGGACCTGTGCAGCAAGTCCATGACGCTGCGGGTGGTCAAGAACTCACTGGCCCGCCGGGCCTTCGCCGGTGGTCCCCTCGAAGCGCTGGGTGCCCGGCTGTCCGGCCCTTGCGCGCTGGTGACCGGTGGTGACTCGATAATAGAGGTGGCCA
>JANQGB010000837.1 GCA_028277545.1 Phycisphaerae bacterium
CGCGGGCCGCCGTAGGGTTGAGCACGGGCGTGGTAGGTGTAGGGCGAGGCCGCTTTACTGACTTCGAGCAGCGGGGCCGTCAACACGCCTCCGCGAAGCGCCAGCGGGCCGAACCAGTACGTGCCCACCAACGAGCCGGCCAGATTCGTCCGGTGTGCTGTCGTCGCCACCCAGTTGATGAAATAGAGGCCACCCTGGGTTTGCTGGATTTCAGGCGCTTGCAGGCGCGACCGTTGTACCAGCACCGAGAGCATCCCGGCAAGCTGCCATCGCTGCCGCTGATAGCCGAAGTGAACACCTACCGGCTCGTCGAGATCGTAGGTTTCGGGCGGTGCTTCGAAGAGGGTGCTGTCTGTAAAACCGACGAGATCGTCGTTGACTTCGAGGATGAAACGGCCCGGCAAGAAGGTGAAGTTCTGCCGCTGGTTCAGGTTCAGAACGGCTTCGGCATAGTAGGGTGCCGTTCGATAGGCCACGTTGAGACGGGCGCTGCTATAGGCTGACGCCCGATTAGCCCAGGTGTAGCCACCCTTCAAGGTGACCTCCCAACGGGCCGGCTCCGGTGCATCAGGCCTCATCCAGGCCCCTGCAAACGGGCTATTCTCGACAAGCCCTTGCGCCGCTCCTGTCTTGACCCAAAAGAGCAGCATGGCGGCGACGATATAGACATAGCGGTAGTTCATCCGCGCTCCGCCTGCAGTTTTAGGATCAACGCAATCAGGTCACTTCGGAAGGCAGCAGGGATATTCTTGAAGCGGCCCATCCGGATCTCATCGGTGCTCTCACCGGCATCAAGGCCCTGTTCGATGCGCTCGCGGATGGCCTGGACGTATTGGTCGACCCGGCGCTCGAAGCGCATGCGTTCGGGCACCTCGGCATGGCCGCGCAACGCTTCGTAGATAGCAGCCCGGTTCAAGTCGTGGCCGACCATATAGTGAATCACCCAGCCACGCAGGTATTCGGTAACTGTGACCCGATGGAGGGAAAGCTCGGCGGCGGCATGTGCGATGCTTCGGTGAACGAATTGATGACGGCGAAGGGTGTCGAGTACCTGCGCCGCCTGCGATGCACTGTCGTCCGAAGCAATAAGCACAGCGCCCTTCAATTCAAAGTCATCGGGTAGGAGAAAAGATCGTCCTTTGACGGCGGCATTGATGGCGGCCCGGCCAGTGGCGGCCTTCAGCTCTCGGACGTTACCGGGCCACGGCTGGGCACAAAGCCAGTCGAGCAGCGCCGGAGCGGCCCGGAGGGTTGCATCGGTCTCAGCCAGAAACGTGCGGAAGAGCACCTCTACATCCATTGGGCGCTCGCGCAGTGGAGGCAGGGCGAGGGTCATTCCATTAAGCCGGTAAAACAAATCCTCGCGGAAACGGCCCTCCTGAATGGTCGTTTCGAGTTCCTGATTTGTAGCGGCGATGACCCGAACAGACACGCGGATGGGTTCCGCAGAGCCCACGCGTTCGAAGGTGCCTTCCTGGAGCACTCGCAGCAGCCGAACCTGAAACGCGGGCTTGGTTTCAGCGATCTCATCGAGGAAAAGCGTACCGCCGTCGGCGCGTTCGAAGCGGCCGATCTTGCGCCGCCTCGCGCCGGTAAAGGCACCGGCTTCGTGCCCGAATAATTCCGACTCAATCAAGTTTTCGTTGAACGCCGCACAGTTAACGGCCACGAAAGGCCGCTCAGCCCGTGGCGAATGTTCATGAATGAAATGAGCCAGCATCTCCTTGCCTGTGCCGGATTCACCCATGAGCAACACGGGCACATCCGTCGCGGCTACCTGCTGGGCCTTGCGCAGGAGGGGGCCCAGCGGCGATTCGGGATGGAAGACCATGCGGGTCTCGTCCGGTGGCGTTGCTTGTTCGGCAGCCTGCCGTTCCAGGTTCTC
>JANQGB010000920.1 GCA_028277545.1 Phycisphaerae bacterium
GTCCGGACATGGACCTGCGCCGGGCCGGGCTTCGGATGGCGGAGCGCGGGGGGCAGGCGGCGAAGAAGCGGGCGATCGTGGCCGTGGCGAGACGGCTGGCCGTCCTCTTGCACCGGCTGTGGGTGACGGGCGAGGCGTACGAGCCGCTGCGCCGCGCGGCCTCCCAGGCGGCGTGAGCGGCGGAATGGACAGGAAGACAAACCCGTGTCCGGGTGACTGCGCTGTGAGCGCCGGGCCCTTCGCGAGGAGAGGTCGACAACAAGATTGCAGCACCCGACGCCCAAGGACCTCAGTGTGCACCGACCTGGACACCGATCCTCGAGAGTGCGGATGGAAGCCTGGGGGTCCGGTCGACAGGCACGCAGGGGACCCGGTCGCCACGGCGACCCGGAGGTGTGACCTCGAGGCTTGACGAGGCTGGCGTTTTCATGGAAGCGCTTGCAGCTGACGGGGCTCAGCGGGGATCAACCGACCTTTGGTAGAGTCCGGCATCGAAACCTCGGCGTTTCAGCCAGGCCGCAGGCGGCGGCCCCGCAGCTGAACCGCCATCCGTTGGGCGGCCGCGAGGCCAGGTGCAGATGCGAGTGATCGTCGATCTCCAGCTCGCCGACTTTGAGGCGCTCACCAAGCACGTTTTGGCCAAGCCGGACGCGGGTGCGCGCAACAATTTCGGCACGGTGCCGAAGATCGGGCTGTGGGTTTGTATAGTCGTCGTCCTGGTCGTCCTTCTCCAGCTCGGAGTTCTCTCGCGACCGACGCTTCTTGTCGCTCTGGGCGGTATCGTCGTTTTCGGGGCGATCTTCTGGTTGTTCTTTAGACAGGCGCTCTCAAGATCGATGCCAGGCGACTCGGGCGTGATCCTAGGTAGCCACACATACGAGTTCACCGATGACGCCATTCGCGACTCATCCAGGAACGCAGAATCCATAGTTCGGTGGCATGCTGTTCGGTCAATCGATGAAACCGACGACCACATCTTCGTTATGGTCGATCGAAATGCCGCCTTCATCGTCCCAAAGCGTGACCTGCCCAGCGAGTCTGATCAGCAATCCCTTCGCGATCTCGTCGCGGACAGGGTTGCCGGGGCTGCCTGACAAGGCCTCGCAGCTGACCGTCCCTCGCCCGGGCGAAACCAGCGTTGGGTACACTCTGGCGTCGAAACAGGTGCTTCGGCCAGGCCGGCCAGCGGGGCCGGCAGCTGAAGGCCCAGTCTGTTGGGCGGCACTCACCTCAGGTCGCTACGGCCGCGTGCCGATGGGGCCATCGTGGCCCTATCGAGGAGACATGCAGCCATAGCCGCAGCCGGCCTGTTCGCCGAAGGAGTATGGCTCTTCGCGGCCTACGAGGCCTTCGCGCTGATGCAGGGCGATCCGTCGCTTGGCCTCAGTCGCCCCCCCAACTATCACGAAGCGATCTTCTCGCTCGTTGTAGGGTGGGCTCCCCTTCTGGTTCTCACTACTTGGTGCTTCTTCACCGTACGTCCGTCACTCTGGTTGCTTCCGATCGTTGTGGGTGGCTGGTGGGTCTGGGCCTTCTCAAACCAGCTCCCGATCGCATTCGGGGTTTTCGACGACTTTGCGGACTACCCGGAGCTGCTGCATGAAGCGCTCCTCACCCCAGGCTTTCGCCACTTCTGGATCTGGCCCATAGCCGCGACCATCATCGCTCCAGCGCTGGCTCTCCGTTCACATGGTCTCTACTCCAGTCGGAGGCGCGCCATCCAACAAGGCTGTAGCTGACCGTCCCTCGCCGGGGCGCAACTCGCCTGGGGTATCCTGTGGCCTCACCACGGGCGCTTCGGTCGCACCGGCCAGCGGGATCGGCAGCTGAGCGCTCGATCCGTTAGGCCGTGCAGCGGAGATATCGTGGAGGTCCGACCAGTCGAGCTGACCGATCAGGCCGAGTGGCTTCGCATGCGCGACGCCCTTTGGCCGGAGTCTCGCGAGGACCACGCACGAGAAATCGAGAAGTACCTATCCTCAGCGCCGTCCGAGACGATTGTCCTCGTTAGCCAACGGCCGGCCGGCGGGCTTGGCGGCTTCCTCGAAGCGGGCACACGTCCCTACGCTGAGGGTTGCTCCTCTTCGCCGGTCGCCTACATCGAAGGGTGGTGGGTGGACCCGGACCTACGGCGAAGCGGTGTGGGCGAACGCCTCGTCGCGGCGGCGGAAGATTGGGCTCGTTCGCGAGGCCTGACCGAGATCGCGAGCGATTGCGAGCTGGTGAACGAGCCAGGTCAGCTTGCCCACAGGGTTCTCGGGTACTTGGAGACAGCGCGCCTCGTCTG
>JANQGB010000926.1 GCA_028277545.1 Phycisphaerae bacterium
CGGTCCAGCGCCTCGACCGAGCCGAAGAAGGTGGGCTTTTCGATGAACGGCCCGCCGTGCTCGGGACAGAAGGTGTCGCAGTTGCCGCACTCGTTGCAGTAGTCGCCGTAATTGGCAATCTGCCGCTCTTTCTCGATGCTCAGGGTCCGCGTTTGTCCGGTCGGCCTGCACACCCCATCGGGTGCGATACGGTAGTCCGTGTACTCCAGGTTCTGCGGTTTGCTCGGAAAGGTGAAGTTGGCCGCGTTGGGGCACACGGGGATACACTTGTCGCACGTTATGCAGTCGAAAATCTCCAGGTGCGAGTCCATCCGCTTGGGGACGGCGCTGTTCTTATGACGGCGGTAGCGCGGATCGTTGCGGGCGTCGGCGGCTGCGATCCGCGTGTTGTGCAGGGCCGCTTCTACCAGGTTGGACGTCTGGCAACCCGTCTCGGCCGCTCGACGCAGGACGTACTCCTCGACCGTACCGGCGCCCAGGCGCTGCATATCGGCGCTCAGGGCGTGCAGGTACCGGGGCAGCCGGGCGTAGCCGCCGGGCTTGAGCAGGTCGGTGCAGGTGGTGACCGGCGTCATGCAACAGGCCACCGTGGCCGGGAAGTTATGCCGGTCGACCCCAGCGCAGAACGAGATGTGGAAATCACCACCGACAGCCCGGCGAAACTCGTCGACCAGCGTCAGCGTGATGACGTGCAGCGGCACGCCGGAGAGGTACATGATTTGGTTGCTCGGGCCGAAGAAGTCCCGGTGATTGAGCACCTCCAGCGTGTTGGAGAACTTGGCCCCGACATGCCTGCCCTTCTGTTCTGCGCAGTCTGCCAGGCGCCGGCAAAGATCGACTCCCTCGTCGAAGGAGAGCCCGCTGGCGTAAGCCTTGGGGTTGACCTGAACCTCGTCGTAGCCCAGCACGTCGTGCAGCAGGTGCTCGAGGCGTTCCTCGCCCAACATGGGGGGATTCATCTTGACGACTACGTTGAGGTCATATTCGTCCAGCAAGAACCGGCAGATGCTCTCGATTTCGCCGGCCGGGCAGCCATGGAAGGTCGAAAGCGTGACACTCCGCGACAGCGCCGCCGGGTAGTCCAGGTCGGCGAGCCGGGCGTAAGCCGAGGGGATCTGCAGCCGCAGCGAGTCGATGGTCGTGCCTGCGTTCAGCATGCCTTCGATGAAAGTCCGCACCGGTGCGCTGCGAATGCCCTCCAGGTCGTAGCCCAGGCTCAGATCGTAGATCACCTCGCCGGCGGAACCGGTCAGGTCGGCGTCACCGAAGACGTCTCCCTGGCGGACGATATGGATAAGCATGGCGGCGGTGGCGTATTCGCGGAGCGACTCTTGTATGCGCAGCTCCTGAGACCACTCGACGTTGTAGCCGACGTTGGTCATGTCGATGCAGGGCCGGGGGATCTCCAGGCGATCGTCGACCTGGACGGTCTTGAGCTCCATGATCCGCCCGCCCGCCAGGTAACTCAGCAGGATGTTCTGAGCCATCTGGGTATGTGGGCCGGCCGCCGGCCCTACCGGGTTGCCGGCACGCTGATCGTGAAACGTCACCGCCAGGTCAGGCCCGTCGACCTGGGGCACATACCACTTGTCGCGGGCCAGCTCAAAGAGGGCGCCGTTTCGGCGCGGCTCGACATGCAAACGTTCGAGCAAGTCGGCGAATGGTGTCGGGATCAGTTCGACCATGGTATCGGCGGACAACGTTGCCGCCGCCTTAGTTTAGCACGCCAGGGGCGTGGCCGCTATGTCAGGAGTGTCTCGGCCGCCGGCGCGGGGGTGCGGTCAAACCTGACGGAGAAAGCTGTATGCACAGAAAGTTGACCTATCCGTGTGCCTGGATAGCGTCCAGGAACCGGTCTCCGAACGTTGCGTACTTGGCGCGTCCTACCCCCCGCACCGCCAGCATCTCCGCCTCGCTGGTGGGGCGGGCGCGAGCCAACTCGCGCAGCGTCTTGTCTGAGAAGATGACGAACGCGGGGACGTTGCGTTCCTCGGCCAGGGTGCGACGCAGATCGCGGAGCCGTTCAAAGAGCACTCGCTGGTCGGCATCCAGCGGGCGCGGCGCCGTAGCGGCGTGGGGTCGGTGTTCGTTGGATGGCAAAGTCGCTCTGGCGGGGGTCCGGCCGCGGCGTTTGGGCGCGGGCTTGGCCTCGGCGCCGGCTATTGCGTACAGGCTGGCGTCGGTTTCCGAGCGCAGGACTCGCCAACCCTGCTGGGTGACTGCCAGTGTGCGGTACTGCGGTTCGCGCGTCAGCAAGTCCTGATCCACCAGTTGGTCCATCCATTGCATGAGGACGGGCTTGGACTGGTCGGGCAACAGGCCGTAGGTGCTCAGTTCGTCGTGTCCCCACTTCCGGGCTCGGTCGGTGAGGCTGCCCATCAGCACGTCGGCCACGTGACCCGCGCCAAAGCGCTGCCCGGTACGCAGCACGCAGGACATGATCTTCTGGGCGATCACCGTCGAGTCGCCCAGGGCGTCGGGTCGGTCGTTGCAGAAGTCGCAGGCCCCGCAGGTGTCGCGGTCCCACTGCTGGCCGAAGTAGGTCACCAGCCGGCGGTGGCGGCAACTGGGGCCGGTGCAGTAGCTGTACATGGTGCCCAGGCAGCGCGTCTGGTCCTCAACGTTGGTTGCGTCGCCGTTGCCGATGATGCTCTGCCACAGGCCGAAGTCGCCGCCGGTGTAGTAGAGGATACACTCGGCGGGCTGTCCGTCGCGTCCGGCCCGCCCGGTCTCCTGCTGGTAGTGTTCGAGTGACTTAGGCATGGCAGCGTGTATGACGAACCGTATATCGGCCCGGTCAATACCCATGCCGAAGGCCACGGTGGCCACCACCACGTCCACCCGCCCGGTGGCGAAGGAGTCCTGGGTTTGTGTGCGTTGTTCGTCGGTCATGCCGGCGTGGTAGCCGACGGCGCTTATGCCCGCGGCTTGAAGCTGTGCCGCCAGCTCGTCCACGTCGGCTCGCCGGATGCAGTAGACGATGCCCGCCCGGCCCGAGCGCTTGCGGACGGCGCTGATGATGCTGGTAAAGCCGCGGCGCCGGCGATGGACGGTGTAGGTCAGGTTGGGTCGGAAGAAGTCACCGACCAGCACCAGCGGATCGCTGAGGTGAAGCTGCTCGATGACGTCCTGGCGTACGCGCGGCGTGGCGGTGGCGGTGAAGGCGTGGACGGGGACAGCGGGGTAGCGCTGCTTGAGCAGGCCCAGCTGGCGATAGTCAGCCCGGAAATCGTGCCCCCAGTGGCTGATGCAGTGGGCTTCGTCGATGGCGAAGGCGCCGACTCCGCCCTGATCGAGCATGTCGAAGAAGCCCTCGGCCGCGAACCGTTCCGGGGCGACGAAGACCAGCTTGTACCGCCCGCGGACAATGCCGTCGCACACCAGCCGGCGATCGGCGGGATCGAGGCTGCTGTTCAGGTAGGCGGCCGGTATGCCGCGCTCGATGAGCGGATCGACCTGGTCCTTCATCAGGGAGATCAGCGGCGAGACGACGACGGTCGGCTTGTCGTTCAGCAGGGCGGGGGCCTGGTAGCACAGCGACTTGCCCCCGCCGGTCGGCAGAACGACCAGCGCGTCACGACCATCAACCGCGGCCTGCATGGCCTCGTGCTGCAGCGGGCGCAGCGAGGTGTATCCCCAACGCTGCTCGATTACTTCGAGCAATGCGTCCGGGCGGTTGTCCGAGTTGTCCTGCGACGTCGCTGTCATGGTTGCCACACGCCAGTAGTATCTGACCTCATGCTAGCGGCGGGGGCAGTGGCGTGTCGAGAGGCGGCCGATTCCGGCGTCGAGTCTGAGCCAAGCCAAGTGCAAGTCGGGTGAGTATGTCGCCGAGACAGAAGTCCGGGAGACGTCATGACCAAGCTGCCGCGTGGCGTGCCGCGGAGATGGACGTGGCTGGTCGTCGGGCAGTGGGCCAGCACAGAGAGGTTGGACAATCCCGGACTGCTGCAGGAGCAGATCGAGAAACACGGGGAAATCGTCATTGCCCTAGAAGACATCCTGACGGTTGCTGCGGCGCTTTGTTACGTGGTGCAGCAGCCCCCGGCGGCATGAGGACTGGCTACAGCGCAGCAAAATGCCAGAGTATTGGCACGAGAAACGCCAATCCACTATCGGTCTACTTGGTCCTCGGCTGTTAGAGGACCCACCGCTTCCGCGATTCTGTTTGTTCAATGACCTGTTAGCCGATGCCCACGGTGGCCGGCATCGTCTGCTCCAATGCAATTCGCTCGGAGACTCTCGCTCGCGCCGCTGGGGGGTACTCCCATGATGTGTACGATCAGGCAGCAGCCCACTCAGCTTCCGAAGACGGTCTGAAATCCGTCGTAGTCCGTTAGGTCCACGTCGTTGTCAGCATCGTAATCGAAGCTGTTGAGGCACTGAAGAACGCTTAAGGGCAGTGTCGGTCGTGGCCGCAGGTCTGGCCCTGCCATGCAGTCACCAAAGAACGTCCAGTCACCGATGTCGACAGTACCACTCGCATCCACATCGCCCTGCCGGCAGCCGCGTGCGTCCACAAAGGCTCCGGGAAGCGTGCCAGGGCAATCATCATCTGCTGTCGGGACACCGTCGCCGTCCGCGTCTTCCAAGCACGGTGAAAACGGGTCAGGTTCGCCAGCTGCCGTCCAGGCATCGACAAAAGCCGCATAATCCGTGCAATCGATGTCGGCATCGCCATCGAAGTCAAAGGTCTGTAGTTCGTGGAAGGTTCCGGGGTCGTGATCAACGCTGACCAGCGGCCCGGTAAATGCAGCGATCAGGGAGTTTCGGTCGCTGGCATCAACCTGGCCATTGAGATCGTGATCACCGCGCAGTAGCAGTACCGCCAAATCTCCTGGGCCGTAACGGTCAGGAACAGACAACGCGTAGCCCGGAGGTGCGTACAGCTTGATTTGATCGATCGCCGGTGTCGCGGGCAAGTCGAGCTCAACATCGGCGCGGCTGAGTCGACCGAGCGGACCTGACGCCGTAAGGCGTTGTCGCGAGTCTGCGAACAGGCTAATGTAGATGTCACCTGCGCTGCCAATAGGCACATCGAAGGTCAGCTGGGCATACCCACGAATGAACACGGTGACGGCATCGGGCACGTATGCCGCATCGCCCGGCCCCAGTTCCTCTTCCTCGACCAGCACAACGCTTCCGGAGGTGAGCAGACCACTGTCGGTGAGATCAACACTGGCCGTAACGTTCGACTGGCCGTCTGTGTCACTCCAGCTCGAGTGAATCACGACTCGAGTCGAATCGGCCTGTTCAGACGGTGTCCGCGTTAGCGTGCTCTCGAACTGCACGTAGACTGTCACTGGCTGGGAGGTTCCGGCGGGTCCAATCAGCTCGGCATTTAACAAGACAAGCACAAAGGCCACCGTTGCGCCATAGCTGTTAACTACGTCCGTGCCCTCGACCGCAAAGACGTCCAGGACATCCTGAGTCAGCAAGCTCTGAGCCTCGACCTCGACGTGATGGGGCGCGGCAACAGCTCGCGCCACTGCCCCGAGCGGCAGATCCAAGGGATACGGCTCTGACGTGCTGGTGAATCGTCGGCGAATACTGCTGAGCGACTGCTGGGTCACGTCCACGTGCATGTCCATGAACGGGTGCGGCCACACGGGCAGATAATTCCCAGAACAGTCGCCAAAAACAACGCTTCGTAGAAGACCGGCGTTGTTGGCCACATTGTTGTCGGCGAACATGATTGTGTCAGTTGGCAGGCTCTCGCTGCCGCCGGCACCCGGGAAATCGAAGCTTATCATCGCGCTGTTTGGTGCGTCGGGTATGTCGTTGTCGATCGTAACTGGCACCGGGTCCACGTCGCCGGGATGGTAAAACGCCTGCGGGTGCGTCACGTAACCCGCGGCAAACAACTCGCTGGCCAGTTCGGGCCACTGGCCGTCGTGTTCGACGGCGTAGATTTGGACGCCAGTGCATAGCTCCCTTAGGCGAGTGAGCCCCATCAACGGACCTGCGTTCTCCCACTTGCTCACGCGCCAGGTGATGGAGCCGCCCTCGTCATCGGGATCCTCGGCGGTCAGATACACCCCGGGCACCGCGGCAATAGACTGGCCATGCACGACGGCCGGCAAGTTGACGATCGAAGTCATGAGCACAAAGAAGACAAGACTGAATCGGGCACACAGTTCTGCCGAAGTCATTACGCCCCTCCTCTGCAACAAGAAGCCGATCCCCAGCAGCCCACATCCCCACGACCATATACCCTACCGGAATGGCGAGCCACGTTCAACCTCCCTTTGCAGGAACAGGTGTCAGGATTCTTCACCGCCGCCGTTGTTGCGAGTGGTATGCACTTCCGCGGCCTGTGACGTCCTCCGAATGACGGCCAAGGTGTGAGGATGGGCTAGAGCGGGGGTGCATGTGGCCGACACCGGTCTGCTCGCACATTGACTTGCAGAGCGCGTCCAGGCCTACGGCGGGACTGACCCGCGCGGATTCAGCGGCGTCAAGGCCGATAGTGTCCTGCGTGTCGTTTGCCTTCTCCTCGATACGCGAGACCTGGGCTTTCGAACCCGGCCTGTCTTGAGATCCTGATTGCTCCCAAGAGACACACCAGGGCTCAGAATTCGGTGGGTGGCCGTTCACCGCCCCGTCAGAGGTCCATTGGGATCCGATGAGCCAGCATCCCCACAGCCCTGAATGCGTGCTTCAGGTTGACTTCGACTCTGATTGGGGTCTGGCGTGGGGCGACAGCGGGTTTGCGTAGTTTGGCCGTGGAATCTGGCTTGCGAGAGTCGAGTGGGGAGCGTTGCGGGTTCCGGGCAGCGCGGTTGTCGGGCCGGCAGCGGCCGGGTAGAAGTATTGGGCAGGCGGCATGCGGGGCCTGAGCAAACTGGCCGGGGAGATACGGCGCGGAGGCATCCGTGGGGCGTGGAGTTGCGCGATTCCACCGCGGTTGGCCAGGAAAGGTGCTTGATGGGCATTGATGTCCTGGATATTACCCTTCGGCTTGAGCAGCGCTACGGTATCCAAGTCACTCCGTCAGACTGGGAATCGGCTTTGCAACGTCGCGATCCGTCGGATGTCACTGCCAGAGAGATTCACCAGATCGTCATGACCAAGCTCAGCGAGGCGGGCAAGCCAGTTCCACGAAGCTGCTGGAATGGAGTTCGATTGGCTCTGTCCGAGAGTCTCGGCAAGTCCCCCAGTAAGATCAGGCCTGCGTCGCGGCTGATCAAGGACCTTGGCATGACCTGACGGCAGGCAGGCCAAGTTGTCATCGCACCGCGGCGCCCAGGGGTTGACCAGATGGATCGGGCGGCTGACCAGGTTTTGCTCGGAGCGGCCTTCGCCATCGTGTGGTGCGTACTTGCTCGAGTCGCAGCGCGGGTGTTCGCGCCAGTTGATCGCTCCCAACTGCTGGACAGCGCAGAGATGGCGCGGGTCAAGTGCCTGTTTGTGCACGTCGAACGCCAGGCCGGCCTGGCCATGTTGTGCGTTCTGGTGGCGCTGCCCATTCCAATCGCACTCGTTCTGGCCTGGCTCAACAACCGCGTTATCTTCCCGATGCTCGACGGGGCTTACGATGGCCGTCGATGGGAATGGTGGTGTGGAGCCGGGTTCGCGAGTTCCCTATCGCTGGCCTTCTGGATCCAGTGGCGATTAATCCGACGCCGCACCGGCTCACGTTTTCCGCTCTATCTGCAGTTTGCGGCGACTCGTGATCGCGCCAATCCCGAGAAGAACGTGATCATCTGGGTACTCATGCTGCTGCTTATGGCCGTTCCTTTCGGCTGGGCCGCGTGGAATAACGGAATAGTTGTCGATCAGCGCGGCATTACCGTGCGGTTGGCGTGGTATTCTGTCAGGCATGCGTATGAGGACGTGGTGCGGATCGAGCAATTCGCTTCTTGCAGCGCAGCGGCGGGCGGAACGGGAATACCAGCGGTTCGCGTCAGCTTTGGCCAAGGTACACCCGTGACCATACTCGAGAACAGCAGGTGCAACCACTCCGCCGGCATCCCTGCGATTGCGGACTATGTCAGTGTCAGATCTTTGGTGCCCGTGAGTCGCCAATCGGTCCAGCCGGCCCGGCCGGGAAGCGGATGAGGTGAAGCGTGAATCCCGCGTCTGCCGGCGAAGTATGAAGATGGGGCAGGCCTTGCGATTCGGTCCGGAGCCGGACTTGACCCGCGGGCCCGGTTGGGGAGGCGGAAAAGTATCCCGTTCATCTCTGCGCCCGGCGCGCGGGATGGATCGAAGACGAGCTGTACGGTAGGCCGAGGTTGCTGAGCATACTGAGCGGGGCTGAGTTCTGAAGAACGAGTTGGTCGTCGTTGAGCAGTTGGTCGAGCATTGCGTTGGAGATGGATATCCTGGGCACAGTCTGCTGGACAGCGGTCGATTTCCCGAGGGGTGGGTGGACCGGTATCTGCTGCTTCTTGAGGAAGCTGGGCGATGTTGGCAGAATCAGCCCTACTGGCCGCGAGAGCTTGTCACGGCAGTCCATACTGCCTCTTGGTATCTCGAGATTCGCTACCAGGCATGGTGCCAGTCCGAGCAGTCAGGCAATAGGGCCACGGCAGGGCAACTCGCGGCCATTCGCACGCCTAGCGAGTTGTTTCTGCTGGCCGGCCGCCCTGGTGCGATGGCGAAGGAGACGAGTGGTGAGCCTGAGTGCGACGGGACGGCACGTGACCCTCAGCTTGACCAGTCTCGTGACGTCGAGTCCAATTAGCGGTTGGCACTCTTGATAGGTATAAGTCGAGCTGACAGCTTGTGTCTGCTACGTGGACGCGATCGGTGTTAAGGCGCTGAGCTCAGCGATCGGAGACTCACTCGTGCTTCAAGTCGCGGTGATCGCGGTTCGTCAAGGATCGGGAGTACCTGCCGAGGAGGTATGATGTGGAGGCAGACAAGTAGCCTGACTCCTCTATGTTTTGACCCCTTTGTGTTTTGTGACCCCTTTATGTTTCGAACCCACTCTCGGTCACCACATAGCCGGTGGGGCCACAGCAGCCAGACTCTTGAAGCCACAGAGACCACGGAGGACACTGAGGGAACCGCCCGCCGTACTTGGGGTTATTGCCACCGCGACGAGACGCCCATGTATTCAGCATCGGTTTATCGATTAGTCTGTAAACAGGTAACTGTCCCTAGTTGTGCCTAGTTGTGCGATCCATCAAGCTCTGGGAAGACCTGCCGAGGAGGTATGATGTGGAGGCAGAAAAGTAGCCTGACCCCTTTGGCCCCACTGACCCCTCGCTGGCCTGTTAACTGGCTCACTGTCTTCGGGTCGGTCGTGTTGATAGCAGGTGCTGCGCAGATAGCCATCTGGTTTGGAGTGCCGTGGATCATTGGTTCAACGGAAACGAGTACTGACGGCATGTTAGTGGGAAGCATGCTCCTCTGGACATTGTTCTGGATTCTGCTGACCCTGGTCCGCGCCGTCGCCAGGCAATTCCAGGTTTCTAAGCCGTTGCGTTTGACCGTGGTGATTCTACCGCTTGTTGCCGGAGCTTCGGCTTCCGCCGTGAGCATTGTGACTGACCTGGATGTGATACTGCGATGGGACGTGAAGGACAGGTTACTCGTCTTTCGGCAGCTGGGCACACTCAGCCCTCTACTGATGGGCTTGACGTCCGCCGGTACCCTATTCACGCTGGATTTGTTGGTGGCACGCATGGCCCCCAGCATTACCACAGGCCTCTGCTCAAAGTGTGGCTACAACCTCACCGGCAACGTGTCAGGCACGTGCCCGGAGTGCGGGGAGGCGGTGGGCACGCCATCATAGCAGGGTGGACATCGTGGTTCCAGTGAAACTGGCGCTGAGGGTGGCGTCGGCGCTGGAGACCACGCTGTTCACTTACTCCCCTCTTTGAAGGCCGGAGTCCGCGACAGCTTGTCGCGCCGGGTCCATCTCGTTTCCCAAAGTTGCTGTGGGTTTTCAGGCTGGGTGATGTCCCAGCGTGAGATGTTACGTCCGTCCTTCACCATGATGTGCCCCGTGACGGCACAGCAGCATGCGGTGGGGCTACTCCACCTGCCACGCAGCGTACATCGGCGCTGCCCGGACTCGACATCGATGACAGCCACCGAGTTATCAGTGCCGCCGAGGCACTTCTCGTACGTGTACCCCACAACCAGCTTCTTCCCATCTGGGGAGAACATCACGGACGTCAGGCGGTCGCCCGCAACGTGGAACGTGCGAATCAGTCTACCAGTGGCTATATCCCACAAGCGAATCTGCTCTTTCGGGTGTTTCATCGCTACTGGCTGCATATATGCCGGGCGGTCTGAGTTCCCGTAGGAGCCGACGACCCACTTGCCGCTCGGGCTGAAGGTCAGATCGGTGACGCTCGCCTCACCATGTTGCAGGGTCAGCGGCGTAGCTTCGTCGGCATCAGCCAGATTCCAGACTCTGATCGTACCATCGTCTCCGCCAGCCGAAGCCAGTCGCTGGCCGTCTGGGCTGAAGGCGACGGCAGACACGCTGTCTGTGTGTCCCGTCAACTCCTGGACCACCTGGCCGGTGATAACGTCAAGCAGCCGTACGACGTAATCATCGCATGCCAGGGCAAGCAGCGAATCATCCGGACCAAAGCAGAGGTCGAGGGCACGGTGAGGTATTTCGCAGACCGGAACGGGCTTCAGCGCTTCGGGTCGAATGCCGCGCGACTCGCCGAGATGCCAGATGGCGATGCGCCCTGCTTCATCGCTGGTGGCAAGGTCTGCGCCGTTTGAGCTGAAGCAGCCGGCGAGTATCCTCGACTTCGGCCAGCGTATCGAGGTGATGTGTCGGCCACTGCGAGCGTCATAGAGCGAGAGGCGGCCGTCGCGGCTCCTCCCGTAGCGCCCCATCGCGGCGATGATCTCGCCGGACGCAGCAGAAACGGCCACAGACCAGATATTGCCGTTATCGCAGAGCGGGCCGCTTCTCTCATCGGCACCCAGACTCAGCCGGGGTTGCGCCAATAAGCCAATTTGGCCCACCGCGACGACGAGACCAGCTAGCTGCAGCTTCATCAGCACCGGCTCCGTTCTGTCCTCCCTGTTGCCAGCGGACATGTTCTATACAGTGGTTGCCGCCGCGGTCCAGGCCTATCACGACGTTTCCGGCCTCGTATGTCGACGTTTGTCAAGGCGATCATCTTCCAGTGTCTCACGCTCTCTACTTGATCGCGTTCAGAAAGATAAGCCTGCCGCATCACGTGCTCGGAACCGACTAGCTCCTCGATGACCCGATTCCGGTCACGATAGTGTAACTCCCTGCCCTCCCGATCCCAAGAGTTGGTGACCAGCTTCTTGATCGGCCGGCCCTGGCTGCCAGTCGCTGAAGTGTCGCTGTATGGCATGCTGGCTTCGTCACGCAGTTCGGCTGACAGCGTACGTTGATGAGTAGCCGATGCAGTCCAGCTTTATCGGGGCGAGGTGGTGTTGGCCGTCTCTGGTGTCCAGCGCTGCCCGCCTGCATGTGGTCAAAAGGCGGGGCGCTGGCCGGTGCGTCTTGGTGCGGCGCGGAAAAGTAGCCTGACCCCTATTGGCAGTCTTTTGGCAGTCCGGCACTCTTGCTGAGTGGAAATCGAGCTGACAGGTCGTGTCTGCTGCGTGGACGCGAGCGGTGTTAAGGCGCTGAGCTCAGCGATCGGAGACTCACTCGTGCTTCAAGTCGCGGCGTACGCGATCCATCAAGCTCTGGGAAGACCTGCCGAGGAGGAATGATGTGGAGGCAGACAAGTAGCCTGACTCCTCTATGTTTTGACCCCTTTGTGTTTCGAACCCACTCTCGGTCACCACATAGCCGGTGGGGCCACAGCAGCTAGACTCTTGAAGCCACAGAGACCACGGAGGACACTGAGGGAACCACCCGCCGTACTTGGGGTTATTGCCACCGCGACGAGACGCCCATGTATTCAGCATCGGTTTATCGATTAGTCTGTAAATAGTTGA
>JANQGB010000589.1 GCA_028277545.1 Phycisphaerae bacterium
GGCCGGGGATATTGATAAGGCGAAGCACGTCCTGCTGCGAGCCAGACCGCTATTGCCGGACTGGGACGCGCAGATTCGGCTGATGCTGGCCGAGATCGATGAGAGGAGGCAGTTGTGACCGGGAACGAGTCGATACCGCCTGTGCCAATGGGGCCGGAATACCCCGAGGCCGGAAAGCGGGTCCGTCTGCGCATACCTCCTCCAGACGGCAGAGGAACCAGCCTGTCGGTATCGGGTGATGCCAGTGTGGACGAGCACGTTGCGCACGTCGTAGGTCGGGTCACGGGATTCCTCTGGGCTGGGCATCAATATCCGTTGTCGCAGCAGGAGATTCTCGAGGGCTGGATTCGTGAGGCGCGGCCGGGATTCTTCAAGGTGGATGTCAGTTCACACACCATAGTCTGCGCTGCCGCGCTCGGCACGGAGCACGTAGCACGACTCTTAGGCGCGGTCGCCAGGAGTCACACGCTTGCCCGGGCATCCGCAGATCAGGCGCTCGTCTCGGTCATTCCCATCCTGAAAGCCGGCCTCTGTGAAGATGTGCATTACTACGTGGAAACACCGGCTCTGCCCGATGTCGTAGTCCCCGACTTAGTGTTAGACTCCCTGGCATTCCATCGGCTGCTGATCTTCTCGCCGATAAGCCCGTTCGAGATTGTGGACCCCGAAGAATACGTTACCGGCCTCGTAGATGGGCGTGACCCGATCGGCATCCTCGGATTCGAGCCCTACATTGGCTGGCTCCTCCAGGAGACGCCAGAATCGCAACGAGCAGCGTTCGTCGCGCAAATCGGCGAGGATATTCGCGGGATGGACTCACCCCGCGGTTGACGAACGCACCGTAGTTTACTTTTCGGTCGACACCGTCGCGATGTGCCCCGACAGGTAGGCAGAACGCCCGAGACAAGACCCCTCGCCTGGCAGGACGGCTGAGGAAATAGTCTACTTGGAGATACCAGGTACCGTTTCACCGGATGCTAATCGGACAAATGGGATGAGAGCGGTCACCTGATCAGCCGCGCCGGGGGCTGTCCAGAACTCCCCGGGGACCATTTCCACATTGACCGGTCGGAGTATCAATTCTATTACCCCCTGGTGTCGGGCATGGGGATCAGGGGAAGCATCGCACCGAGCCCTGGGGCAACCCCGGGCGCCACATGTGTCTCGTCTCAGCCTTCCCCGTTCCCATCCAATCACACATCTCAGGCCAAGGAGCAGTGACATGATCAAGCTCCCAAGCAAGCCCTGTGCAATCATGTTTACTCCGTACCTGATCCTATACTTGGCGCTTGCCCCCCATCGGCTGCCGGCCCAGGAAGTAACGCGGCACGACGTCCGCCCCACCCTGGCGGCCTCACCGCCGCGCAGCCAGGTGCCTGATACAGTGACGCTGAAGGTAGTGGGCCTGGATGTGCTCTGGCCGGAGTTTCTCGAGGTCGGCTTTCGCAGTGCCTTTGTGCCCTACGTCGATCGATTCGTACCGACCCGGGCTCGTCCCAGTCAGTCCGGCACGGGCATAGCGTTGGCTTCAGTGTCCGCCGCAGGACAACCACTGGTCGGGCTAACGGTGCACTTCGAACTGGCCGCAGGTGCCGAGATAGAGTTCTCAAGCGGCTCCTCGAGCGTCGACGCTGTCACTGATGCCAACGGAGTGGCGCTGGCCACGTTTGAGGGGCTGGAGGCCGGATGGTCACTGATCCGTGCTTCGGTAGCGGAGTCCGGCATCTCGTCGCAGAGCCCGATTGAGATCGTTGACGAGTTGCTGGAGGATCTGCTCGATAGATACGTGGCGGGGCCGCTCAACGCCGACAACGCCACCGGCGATGCCACCCCGGTCAGCACTTTCTCGTTCGAGTTGGCACCTGGGGACGAGCAGTTCGGAGAGCTGGATCCGGACACGGGCGCGTTTCTGCCGGGTGCCGCGGGCGACGTTGACGTATTCGTGGATTACCGCATCGACGGCCAAGTGGTACGAACCGGGCCGTTCACGTTCCCGATCGTGGACTCGTCAGTCGCCCCGGACGCAACCATCGAGGACGGGCTCGATCAGCTTCTCGAGGTGATTGACCGGCTGGAGATCGCGCCGGCGCGAGGGCAGGACCCGGAGTCGCAGGCCCGGGCCTTTGAGCTGCTTCGCGAACGAGCCGCACTGGCTGCCCACAGCCTGCAGCCGTTGACCGCCTTATACTTCGCTGGTCAGAGTGGCCTGGAGAGCACCGACATCGATGATCCGCTGGCGCCAGTCGCCATCGGCGCCATGACCGCCAGTGACAGTCTGCAGGGCATGGATGTACGCGGCACACTGGCAGCGCTTGCCCTGGGCAGTTCCGGCATAGAACTGGTGGACATAACCGAGCCTACGGCACCCGTCTCGATTGAAGTGCTCGACACGCCTGGATTCGCTCATGACGTGGCATTTGTGGCCAACACCCCGTTCTTGATCGTCGCCGATGACAACGCTGGCGTTCACCTGGTAGACGCCCGTCTGCCGGCCGCCATACTCTCAACGCTGCCCACTGCAGGCCCGGCACAGGACGTATTCGGTGGAACACTCGGGCTACTCGCGGTAGCGATGGGCAGCGCCGGCGTCACCTTCTTCGAGGCGGCGGACCCGGATCTGCCTGCGTCCATCGCCACGGTGGACACTCCGGGCGACGCGCGACACATCTGCGGAGATACACGATTTGCGTTTGTCTCCGACGGCACGGCCGGTGTGCAGGTGCTGGACATGGCGTCTCTGCTGGGCGTTGACGCAACCGCGACTCTGGAGATCGTGGGCACACTGCCGACTGCCGGCGAGGCGGAGGCGGCCGTCGTTGTGCCCGAGGTCGCCCTGTTCGTGTCGGACAGCGCGGGCCTGGTGCACGCGGC
>JANQGB010001246.1 GCA_028277545.1 Phycisphaerae bacterium
GGCGGGCCAACTGGGCCAACTCGTCGTGACCATCCAGCGGCACGCGGTGCTGCAGACTGCCCTGGCCGATGGCCTCGGTCGACGCTTTCAGTGTCTCGATCGGCTTGAGCAGCCAGTCTCGCATCATGCTCAGGTACGCCAGGAACAGCAGCACAGTCGCGGCGCAGGCGGTAATGACCGCGGTCCGGACGCGGGAGTTACTCTTGGCGATGGCGTTGACGGCCTGATGCTCCTCGAGCACGATGAGTTGTCGCAGCGTGCTGAGATCTGTTTCCAACTCGCCCATAATCGCCGCCCGGTCTGCCTGGACCGCCTGGCTCACCAGGGCGACGATTCCCGTCCGCACCTCTGTCCACAGCCGGCGTTCCGGTGCCCCACTGGCCTGCCGGACCCGGTCCTCGATGCCTGGCAGGACAGCATCCAGCCAGGCGGCCGGGGCAGCCACCTCCGCTGTAGACACGGGGCCCCGGTACCCTCCCACATGACAAAACACGTCAGTCCGTAGATCGGCAAGGAACTGTGACTTATTTCTCCAGCCGGCATAGGTCTGGGTATGGGTAGCGCTGTTCTGTACCGCGCGCATGACGAAGAGCATCGCCGTGAGAAACACGAAGATCATGGCCAGCACGGAAAGGTTCAGCTTCCAGCGAATACTCATGTTGTCGTCACTACGCCGACGGTCGAGCGACTGCACTGAAGCCGGCTCTTGGCAACAGCGTGGGCCAGCACTGCGGGCATGGTCTGCGGCAACTTCGTTAAGAGTCCGGTCACTTCGAGCCGGTTACTCGTTCTCGGGATTCTTGGCGCGGCTCTGGTACCTCTCCAACCGGTAGCGTACCGCATCTCGCGAGATACCCAGGATGCGTGCTGCCCGACTGAGGTTGTGGCGGGAATGCTGCACCGCCGCCTCGATTATCCGGTATTCCACTTCCTCCAGCTTGGGAGAGTCGTCGCTGAAATCGAGCGTCACCTGTTGTTCGGTGGCCGGCAGATTGACGGTCAGCTTCTCACCCGGAGCGTGCGGATGGATGTTGAGGTGCTCGGGCATGATCACGGACCCGTCGCAGACAAGAACCGCGCTCTCCAGGGCATGCGACAACTCCCGTACGTTTCCCGGCCAATCGTAGCCGCGCAACAGCTCCACGGCCTCGGAGGACAGCCGCGCTCGCGGCAATCCGTATCGGCCGGTGTAGACGGTCAGAAAATGCTCGGCCAACAGTAACACGTCGTCACCGCGATCGCGGAGCGGCGGCATGTGCAGCGACAACACGCGCACACGATGATACAGATCCTCCCTGAACTCGCCGGCCTTGATAGCCCCGGCCAGGTCACGGTTCGTGGCCGCAATGAAATGGACGTTGACCTTGCGCTCCGCCGTACTGCCGACCGGCCGAATCGTACGGCGCTCGAGCACGTCAAGCAGTTTGGCTTGCACGGCCGGCTCCGTGTGCCCGATCTCATTCAGGAATATCGTGCCGCCGTCAGCGATTTCGAACAAGCCAGTGCGGTCTCCGCCGGCATCTGTGAACGCTCCCTTGACGTGTCCGAAGAGTTCGGATTCAGCCAGGCGCTCGGGCAGGGCGGTGCAGTTGACCTGCACAAACTGGCCATCACGGCGGGGGCCGGCATAGTGGATGGCCCGGGCCAGCAGGTCCTTGCCCGTGCCGGTCTCACCGGTGAACAGGACACTGGGCGGGGAATCCGACTCCAACGCCGGCGTGGAAACCAACCTCTCGATGAATTGCCGGGCCTTCTGCATCGGCTTCGATCGACCGATGATTTGATCGAACGCACTGGCAGCCTGTTCGCGAGCCCGGAAGTACGCCAGATTCGCGAGCATCCGGCGATGAGAGAGTGCCCGCTCGACCACGAGTTCCAATCCCGGCAGATCAACGGGCTTGACCAGGAAATCGCCGGCCCCGCTACGCATAGCCTGTACGGCCGTATCCATGTTTCCGTGCGCGGTCACCATGACGACCGACGCACCGCTGCCCTGCTCGCGCAGACGGCGCAAGGCCTCCAGCCCGTCCATGCCCGGCAGCCGGTAGTCGAGCAGCACGAGATCCGGTGGAGCCTTGGCTATCGCTTCGAGGCATTCCTCACCGCTGCCGACAGTCAGCGCCCGGTGTCCGGCCAGCTCGAGGAACTCGCGCATGCTCTTGGCGAGGATGGGTTCATCTTCCACGATAAGGATATCAGCCACCAGGGAACTCCCGCAGGCAACAGGCCGACCCGACGCGAGGTGCTATTCTCTCCGACCGATGGGCAGAGTCAACGTGGTACCGGGCGGTGGCCCTGTCACGGCTATCTGGAGAATTGGGCGGCCGCGACCACGCCATCTGATGCAGGGCAACGACATGTCGAACTGCCACGCGGACCGGCCCGCAAGTTGGCACTCAACGAGCCTTGACAATCGCGGCGAGCGCCCAGTTCACGTGGTCAAACCGCCTGCCGTCCGCCGTCGGTTCAGCCTTGAGCGTCAGGCGGCTGGCCGCACCCAGCGGTACGTCGATCGTGACCTGATCGGCGTCTGCGCCGCTGAGGACCGGCGACCTGAACACTTCGCGGCCGTCCAGCTCTACCGACGCCCTGGCCCGGCCTCTGCCGTTCGTTCCTTTGTCGATACCAACGGTGGCGACGAACGAATCATAACCTGCTGGTACTTCGAAGGTGATGGTGGAGGGCGTGTGTGTTCCCAACCCGCGAAGGTAAACAGTGTCGCCCATGCGGATGGTGCGCCGGCCCACGGAGTGATCCCTCTGCAGCGTTCCCCAGCCCTGCTTGGCACGCACGGGACTCAACTCGCTGAGATAAACCGTGTTCTCGTCTTCGACCATGGCCCGCGAGTCGCGAGCGGCGTGTGCAATCAGGCCCCCGCCAACGAACGCCCCGACGACCGCAACGTACGTGAGACGGCGGAACCAGGTGACTATCAGGGACGGGCGTGGCTTGACCTCCGGCGCCGGTTGAGGCGCATCGCGGCCAGCGCCAGGACTGGCTGCAGTCCGGCGTTTGGATAGCCCCATCCACACCAGCATTATGATGAAGAGGCTCACCAGTATGGCCGCTATGTGGGTCGCGAGTTGGTCGGCGGGCAGCAGCTTGGTCAGGTTGAGCAACATCAGCGTGGATAGCAGCAGAAACAACCTCTCCTTCCACGGGCCAGTAACAGCCCACAAGGCCAGCATGGCGATCGCCGGATGCGCGTAGCGTTCGTGCATCTCGGTCGGTATCAGGAAGAAGGCCAGGCCCAGGAGACCCGCGGCACCGGCACGCGCGATCGGCCCGGGGCGGTAAGAATAGATGGTGAGGACCAGGGCCACCCCAAGTGTATAGGCTACGAGGGAGAGATTGCGCCACGAGAGCCAGAGCAGCGGAGAGCCGTCGGCGGGGAGGCTCGCCCGACCGTCGGCGGCGGCCAGCAGTACCGTCTCCGGCAGCGCCGTGTCGGTGAGGCCGGGCGATGCCACCAGGTGCCACACGTTGTAGGCGCTGGGCGACAGCTTGCTGTACTGGCCGACTACACCGAGGTAGCCGCGCTGAAGAACGTCCGGCAATGCTCCACTGAGCGCGAAGGGCAGCAACACCCAAGCCGCCACGACGGTCGCCCCCACCAGGACGTACCCCAAGCCTTGCCAGCGCCGGTATCGATAGGCCTCGAAGAGCAGCAGGGGCACGAAGGCTATACTCTGGAACTTTTGCAGCAGGGCGAAAGCCATGAACGAGCCGGCCAGTCCCCATCGTCCCCGGGCCATGCCAACGACCGACAGCAAGATGAAGGCCGTGTGGATCGCGTCCACCTGCCCCCAGTAGGCGGAGTTATAGATGGACACGGGATTCAGGAAGTACAGTGCCGCCGCCGCGACAGCCAACCGGCCGCCGAGCACCCGCCGCCCCTCGGCCAGCAGCGTGATGGCGATAGCCAGGTCAGCCAGGCAGGCGGGGATCTTGAGCACCGCCCGTAGAAGGTGCTCGTTCGACAAGGACTCCCCCAGCCCCGCGATGCCCTGCCCGAGTCCCCACATCACCAACACGAAAAGCGGGGGGTAATCACAAAAGCCGGTGGCTTCGTAGAAGCCTCCCAGTCCGTGCTGAAAGAGTGACCGCGTCCAGTTGACGAAGAAGTTCGTGTCCGGCAGGTAGCCGAGCCCATCCTGGACGACCATTGATGCCCGAATAGCCGAACCCGCAATGAGGATCGCCGCCGCCCCCAGGAGGGTGCCGTGGCGCCGTATCAAGCCCGCGTCCGCCAGGTCCGGGGCGCGGTCAACAGGCGGAGACGGATGAGCGACTGCCGCTCGAGCGCCGGGTTGCTCTGCCCGGACGGTCAGTCGCTTACCGTTCACGGAGGAGGTGAGGCCCACCCTGGACTGCGATTCCTCAGTCATGAGCTGCCTCGGCCGCCAAGCTCATG
>JANQGB010001291.1 GCA_028277545.1 Phycisphaerae bacterium
GGGCTGACTTGGACACGCCCTTGGTCCGGTCGGTGAAAGCGTAGGGCACCTCGCGGATGGTGAGCCCCTTGCGCCGGCAGGAGTAGAGGAACTCCATGAAGTACGCCCCGTAGCCCGTGGGGATGATCGACACCCGGTCAAACACGCTGCGGCGGAGCACCACGAAGCCACTGTCGTAGTCCCTGATCCCATAGCCCAGCACCAGGCCCGCGAAGCGGTTAATGCACCGGCTGGCCAGCACCCTCAGCCAATGGCGGTTGTCCGACCCGCCCGCGGCGTATCGAGAGCCGACCGCCACATCGTGTTCGGCCAGTTGTTCGATCATGGCCGGCAGAAGTTCCGGCGGCATGCACATGTCCGCATCCATCCAGCCGACGGCATCGCCTCGCGATTCAATGATTCCTCGATTGAAGGCCGACGCCAGCCCGCGGGTCGACACTCGCCGGATCAGCTTGACCCGGTCGTCGTCCAGGCCTTCGACCAGCTTCCAGGTCTCGTCAGGAGAGTCGTCGTCCACGACGATGACCTCCACCTGCCCCGGAACGTGCCCGAATATCTCGGTGATCGTGTCGCGAATGTTCTCACGCTCGTTGTAGGTGGCCAGGATGATCGAGGTGAGCGTTGGCCGCCAGCCGGAGTGCGTGGCGTCCAAGGCGTGCTCGTCGGGACGGTCGACGGCGACTGCTGGTGGAGCAGCAAGGTCGGGTTGGCAAGCTGTAACGGTCATCGCTCTCGCTTCGCTCTATCGTTTGCAGTCCAGCAGCCGCCGGACTACCTCTTCCTGCAAGTCGGGTGTCAACGAATAGCCGCTTGGAAGGTACAGGCCCCGCTTGCCCAGGTCGTCGGCGATGGGACACTCGCAGCGCAGGTCCGGCCAGCGGCGGTGCTGCCCCTGGAATACCGGCTGGCGGTTCAACGGGTAGAAGAAGCTTCGCGTATCCACGCCGCGCTCCTCCAGGGCCTGGCGCAGCTCATCGCGCGTGCGGCCGAAGGACTCATTGATGAGCAGCCCGTACATCCAGTACACATTCTTGGCCCACTCCGCTTCGTACGGCAGGCTGACTGCATCCTCGCCCGCCAACAACTCGGAGTAGGTGCGGGCGATCTCGATCCGTTTGGCGAGCCGCTGCTCCAACTGTTCGCATTGGGCCAGGCCGATGGCCGCCTGCACGTTGGTCATGCGGTAGTTGTATCCAACCTCGTGATGAACGAATCGTTCCGCCGAGAAAGCCTGATTCCGCAAGAGCTGGGCGCGTTCCGCCACCCGATCGTCGCTGGTGACGACCATGCCGCCCTCGCCGGTGGTGATGATCTTGTTACCGTAGAAGCTGAAGGCCGCTACATCGCCGATGGAGCCCACCTTCTGCCCATGGCAGAGCGCTCCGTGGGCCTCGGCGCAATCCTCGATCACCTTCAGATTGTAGCGCCGGGCGATGTTCATGATCGCGTTCATGTCCGCCGGGTGGCCGTACATGTGCACCACCATGATGGCCCGCGTACGGGGCGTGATCTTCTCCTCGATCAGGTCCGGGTCGATGCACCAGGTGTCCGGCTGGACGTCGACCAGCACCGGCGTCGCCCCGGCCATGCAAACCGTGCTGGCGCTTACCACCAACGTGAACGAGGGCACGATGACCTCGTCGCCCGGGCCAATCTCCAGTGCCTCCAGGGCCAGGTGCAGGGCCGTCGTTCCGCTGCTGCACGAGACCCCATGCCTGGCCCCGCAGTAGCGGCTGAACGTCTCCTCGAAACGGGTGATGTACTTGCCTATTGAGGATATCCAGTTGCTCTCCAGGCAGTCCCGCACGTACTCCAGTTCCCGCCCGTTCAGCATGGGTTCGAAGACGGGAATGAACGACGGCGGGGCTGCCACGGTGTCGGCGGGCATAGGCTTCTCCATCTTTCCGTGCGGCTGTAACCGGTCCATGGGGCCGATGTGCGGCGTATCCTCAGTGCGCACACCTCACCGGTCCGGCGCCCGTTTTGGGGGCGTCACGTACCCTCTTATCGGTCGATCACGGCCGCGAGGCGAACTCGGCGCCGTCTGATCGGCGGTTTTTCCGGACCGTGCCGGTTCTCACTCGTCCGCGGCAGGCTCGCTCCGGCAGCGGCCGGGCCTGCGGGGGAGCCAGTGCGCGAAAGTGGCCCGTTCCGGGCGATCGGGCAGCACATCGGTCGTGCCGGGGATCAGGGCTGGCAACACTGGGATCGGCGGTGAGGACCGCCGACGGGCGACTATCGGTAGACCAGGGCTCCGCCATCGGGGCGACCGGTGGTGCTGGCGCTGGCGAACGTGGTCCTGGCATGGATAATGGCCGCCATGTCCGACGACGCCCCAGCCCGCATCGGCCAGCTTCGCGAGGAGATTCGCCAGCACGATCACCGCTACTATGTGCAGGCATCGCCGACCATTCCGGACCGCGACTACGATCGGTTGCTGGACGAGTTGCGTGCTCTGGAGGCGGCACACCCCGAGTTGGTCTCACCTGACTCGCCGACTCAACGGGTGGCTGGGGCACCGCTAGAGGGGTTTGAGCACGTCACCCACGCGGTTCCGATGCTGAGTGTGGACAACACCTACGACGAGGCTCAACTGCGAGACTTCGATGACCGCGTCCGCAGGGGGCTGGGCGACGATGCCTACCGCTACCTGGTGGACCCCAAGATCGATGGCGTTGCAGTCGGGCTCACCTACCAGGACGGCCAGTTGACTGTGGCCGCCACCCGCGGAGACGGTGTTACCGGGGACGACATCACGCTGAATGCCCGCACCATCCCTTCGATTCCCCTGCGTCTGGTCGGCGACGACGTTCCTCCGCTGGTTGAAGTGCGCGGCGAGATCTTCTGGCCTACCGAGTCGTTCAACCGCTACAACCAGCAGCGTGAGGACGGGGGCCTGGAGCGATTCAAGAACCCGCGCAACGCCACGGCAGGCTCGCTCAAGCAGCTTGACCCGCGGAACGTGGCCGGCCGGGGGCTGGAATTCCTGACCCATGGCTTCGGACGCGTCGAGCCGCTTGCGACATCAGCGGCCAGCGAACTCTACGCCGCCTTCGAGCGGTGGGGGATACCGGCCAGTTCGCACCGGAGCGTGGCCGGCACGATCGACGAGGTTGTGGAATTGGTCCACACCTGGGAGACCAAGCGTCGCGAGCTGACGTACGAAACCGACGGGCTGGTGATCAAGGTCGATTCTCTGGCCCAGCGCGACGTTCTGGGTACGACCTCGCGGTATCCGCGGTGGTGCATAGCCTTCAAGTTCGAGGCCGAACAGGCTCAGAGTGTCGTACTGCGCGTGGATTTCCAGGTCGGCAAGCTGGGTACCATAACACCGCGGGCGGTCATGGAACCGATGGAGCTCTCCGGAACCACGGTTCGCCATGCCAGCCTGCACAACTTCGATCAGGTGGACCGTCTCGACCTGAGAATCGGCGACACCGTGGTCGTTGAGAAGGCCGGCGAGATCATACCCCAGGTCGTGGCGGTGGTTGCCGAGAACCGACCTTCCGGCGCCAAACGCATCAAGAGGCCGGCACGCTGCCCGGTGTGCGAGGGAGACGTGGAGCAGGACGACGGCGGCGTCTACATTCGCTGCATCAACCCGTCCTGCCCGGCCCAATTGAAAGAGCGGCTGATTTATTTCTGCGGGCGCGACCAGATGGACATCGACGGCGCGGGGCAGGTGCTGATCGAGCAAATGGTCGATGCGGGATTAATCCGGGGTTACGCTGACCTCTACCACCTGGGCGACCGGCGAGATGATTTGATCGCTCTGGACCGTATGGGGGCCAAGAGCGCGGATAACCTCTTGGCGGGTATCGAGGCCAGCAAGGACCGGCCGCTCTCCCGCATGCTCGGCGCGCTGAACATTCGCCACGTGGGGGCGTCCACGGCCGAGTTGATCGCCGAACACTTCGGCCACCTCGATGCGGTTGCGGAGGCCAGCCTGGAGAGCTTGATCGAAGTGGAGGGCGTCGGGCCGGAGGTGGCGGCCAGCATTCGCCACTTCTTCGACAGCCAGGCCGGAGCCGACGCTATCGCCCGGTTGCGCGACGCCGGACTTAATATGACCCAGCCGCGCCAGGAGGGCGGCGGCGAAACGCCGTTGGCCGGCTTGACCGTTGTGGTCACTGGAACGCTGGCGAGCATGAGTCGCCAGGAGGCCCAGGAACTGATTAAGAAACTGGGCGGCAAGCCGACCGGCTCGGTCAGCAAGAAGACCGACCTGGTCGTGCACGGTCCCGGCGCTGGCTCCAAGCTGACCAAGGCCACTCAGCTGGGCGTCGAGACGGTTGACGAGCAGACATTTCTGAGCCGCATCGCGGGGCAATCGTAAACCTGATCGTGTTGCTGCCGGGGAGCGGCCAAAGCAAGTGCACCGGCAAGATGCCGGTGCCACACATTCACCGGCAGGATGCCGGTGCCACACTCTGACTGCCCGCCGGCAGGATGCCGATTCGATACGTTCACCGGCATGCTGCCGGTGCCATACTCTGACCGTCAGGATGTTCGCGTCTGCAATAGGTTTGGCGCGTCCTGACGGGCTTTGCGTACACACAGAAAGCCGCGTCCCGGATGGAACCGAGACGCGGCGTAAGATCTACTGGTTGACGTCTTCCTTAGTGGCGCCGTGCTCTCACCGAACCGGGTAGGGTGCATCTTGATGCACCACCGTGGCCCGAGGAGCCGTGCCATCGAGTGGACACGGTCAGCGCGGACTGCTTAACGGCGGCGGCGCAGGGTCGCCAGACCACCGAGCACGAGCAGAGCCAGGGAGGCCGGCTCCGGAACGACGGCCAGCGAGCCGGCGTCGTAGACGACGTCGGCAAAGACGCCCGTCGGCGGCGGCTCGACCGCGAATCCCTCGGTAAGGTCGGCAGGGTTGTCGTCGCTCAGGGTGAGTCCGGTCGAGCCCAGGGACAGGCCCTGGATGAGGACCGTGGCCAGCACCACGTCGTCGCCCCAGATGCCCACGCCTGGAGGAGTCGGTGCCAGACCGGCCAGGGCATCGCCGTCGATGGCCAGAGCGGGATCGAAGGCGGGCCCGATGACCGGCGGGCCAACCAGCCCGGCGATCGACAGGCTGTCGATCGAGAGGTCCAGCCCCCAGCCGATGACCGCGTCCTCCATCGGAATATCAGCCACGATTTCCACAGGCACGATCCCGCCCAACGGAATCGTGTTGCCGAGCGGGTAGTTGAATCCCACCACTATATTAGTGACAGGATCAGCGGCCACAGGAGCGACGACCGAGACAATGACGGCCAGCGCCGCGCACAGCACCAAACTCTTACGATTCATGGATTCTCTCCTCCACACACCCCGAGGGTGTCAACTCACTCGTCCCTACTCATCGAACTGTATTACGGCCCGTCACATGCAGGCGCCTGCCCGAGCCCCCGGGCAACCACCATTCGCTATTGCAGGATACTAGCGCTGCCGCGGGCCGATGTCATCGAACTTCCCTGACTTGTTTTTTCGTGGTCCGGGTTCACAGTAACAGACAGCGCCGCTGTCACCGCGTCAGGGGCGGTTGGGCCCGGCGGGGGGGTGGCAGGTGCTAGACTACCGGACCCAGCCAGCTACGATGCATGCTGGACTGACATATATGGGAGGCAAGTGAATGACTCGCGGCGTGATATTCGATCTGGACGGTGTGCTGGTGTCGACCGACGAACTGCACTATCGGGCGTGGCAGAGCCTGGCTCAGCAGGAGGGGATCGATTTTGACCGCCGCACTAACGATCGCCTGCGCGGTGTCAGCCGCATGGAAAGCCTGCATATCATTCTCGAACAGGCGCCCCGAACCTACAGCCGGCAGCAACGCCTAAGTCTGGCGGATCGCAAGAACGAGACTTACCGCGCCCTTTTGGAGGGAATCGGCCCGGCCGACGTAATGGCCGGCGCGCGCGAGTTGCTCGCTGCCCTCACCGAACGTGGAATCAGTGTCGCGGTGGCGTCCTCGAGCCGAAACGCCCGGCTGATCCTCGAGCGTATCGAGCTGCTCGACAGGTTCGACGCCGTGGTGGACGGCAACGATGTCACCCGCGCCAAGCCGCACCCGGAAGGATTCCTGACAGCGGCGCACCGGCTGGGGTGTCGCCCGGAGGAGTGCCTGGTGTTCGAGGACGCGGCAGCCGGAATAGAGGCGGCCCGCCGGGCTGGTATGCGGGTGTTCGGCATAGGTACTCCGCAGAGACTTCCCGGTGTTCGACCGCTGGCAGCGGGCCTGGCTGAGGTCACGGTGGAGCAGGTTCTGAACGCAGGTGAGGGGACGTTGTCATGAAGCGCAGTGTGGTAGCGAGTGTCATCTCCGGGCTGGCGATGACTGTGTCGGCCAGCGCGGTGTCGGCGAGCGAACTGGTGCTCGATCGGGACAACATCAAGATCGAAGCCGACGCTGTAATCGCGCCGGGAACCTACGTCGTTGAGGATGCCGACGATAATGGCGTCGTCCAGATCACGGGCCACAACATCACCGTGGACTTCCAGAACGCCGAACTGGTCGGAGCGCCGGACGATCGGCTGGCGAACGCCTACACCGGCCTGGGGATCGTCATCACCGGGCGCAACGTCACGGTCCGCAATGTCCGGGTCCGAGGTTTCAGAGTTGGTATACTCGCCAGCGAGTCTCCGAAGCTGCGCATCGAGGATGTGGACGTCTCGGGCAACTTCCGGCAGCGCCTCAAGTCAACACCTCAGCGCGAAGACCTGCGGGACTGGCTCAGTCCCCACGCCAACGACGGCGGGGAGTGGCTGGCCAACTACGGGGCGGGACTGGCTGTCCAGCGGTCCGACGCGGCGGTCATCCAGCGGGTGCGCGCCCGCCGGGGACAGAACGGCATCGTCCTCGACCGGGTCAGCGACTCGAAGATCATCGATAACGACTGTTCGTTCCTGTCGGGGTGGGGGCTGGCGTTGTGGCGGTGCAACCGCAACCAGATCGTCCGCAACGCGTTTGACTTCTGCGTCCGCGGTTACAGCCACGGCGTCTATAACCGCGGCCAGGACTCAGCCGGCATCCTCATGTTCGAGCAGAACAATGACAACGTCATAGCTCAGAACAGCGCCACCCATTGCGGCGACGGCTTCTTCGGCTTCGGCGGCTCCGAGTCGTTGGCCGGTGGGGAGCGAACGGGTAACAACAACAACCTGCTGATCGGCAACGACTTCTCCTACGCCGCGGCGCACGGCATCGAGATGACCTTCAGCTTTGGCAACCGCTTCCTGGCCAATCGTCTGGTGGGCAACGCCATCTGCGGCATCTGGGCCGGCTATTCCCAGGACACCTTGATCGAAGCCAATCACCTGGAGGGCAACGGCCAGGCGGGCTACGGTGCCGAGCGGGGCGGCATCAACATCGAGCACGGGAGCGGCAATGTCATCAAGCACAACGTGTTTACTGACAACAAGACCGGCGTCTATCTCTGGTCGGATGAGGATCGGCACCTGGCAAGTGAGCCCTGGGTCAAGGCGAATGACCGGGGCTCGACCGACAACATTATCGCCTACAACACGTTCGACGGCGATGAGGTGGCGGTTCAGTTGCGCGCTTCCACCAACACGCGACACTGCGGGAACACGATGCGCGGTGTCGGGCGGGAGTATGACGTTGACGAGTCCAGCAAGATGGTCTCGATTGACACCCCGGCTGGTCGCCCCGCGCGCCGCCCGCCACCGCCCGGTGGTGCGAACAAGCTGGCGGCTGGGCGTCAGCGCCTGCGCGGTCGAGAGCACATCATCATCACGGAGTGGGGACCGTACGACTTCGTCGATCGAGAAATCCTGCCACCGCACGCCGCTGGTGGCGATAAGGTGATGTTCCAGGTTCTCGGGCCATCCGGAAGGTTCAAGGTGACCGACATCAGCGGGGCAGTCGCCGTCACGCCCATCGCGGGCGACCTGCCGGGGCTGGTTACCGTGCAACTGGCCGACTGGGGGGTCGAGACGTTCCGCCTGACCGTCGATGTGAACGGACCTTCCCTGCACGCCAGCGGCACGCTCTGCCGGCTCGACTGGGACGTGAAGTTCTTCGCCTGGAATCCAGCCAGCGATCCCCGCAAGCACCAGGCACGCTGGGACCTGCTGCTCAAGGGCCCCGCGCTCGCCCGGTTGAAAAGCCCGTCACTCGACTTCGACTGGGCGCTGGGGTCACCCGCCAGGTCCGTGCCACCTGACCAGTTCGGTACGCTGGCTACAACCTCCGTCGATGTTCCCGAGAGCGGTCGCCGCTGGCGAGTAAGGACGGTCTCGGATGACGGCATTCGCGTGTGGGTCGGTGGCAACCTGGTAATTGATGACTGGGAGTGGCATCCGCCGAAGGAAAACGCCGCGATCCTCGACCTGCCTCCTGGCAGGCACGCCATTCGTGTCGAGCACTTCGAGATCGACGGCTACGCCCGCCTGGCGTTCCGGCTGGAGCCAATCGACGAGTCGTCGCGCGCGCCGCGTGAGTAAAGGGGTAGGGGTGCCCCCGGCGCACCATTCATCAGCCGGCCGGCCCGGCAGACTCGGTGACTGCCGGCGGCCGGCGTTCGCGCCAGAAACAGGTCAGCAGAATCCCCACGCCGACAACCAGCAGAGCGTCGGCGATGTTGAACACCCAAGGCCAGTAGTCGAACCCGCCAATAGGGGCGAACTTGATGAAATCGCGGACCACGCCCTGGCGGTTCATCTCCTGGATGCGGTCGCGGGGAATTGATCGCCGGTTCTGCTTGTCTGGATACGACGCGACGATAACCGGGTTTGCCCCCGACTCCGAAACGATCAGGCCTATGAGCTGCCCTCCGCTGCGGTCGGCCGTCGGCTTCAGGGTGAGGACATCCGCCTGCACGAAGGTCCGATCGTAAAGGTTGCCCAGCGCCCCAGCCAGAATGAACGCCAACCCCAGGTGCAGGAATCGCTGGCGTCGCCCGCTGCAGGCAAAGACGTAGACCACGAAGGCCAGCGCCAGCACGGAGGCCACGATGAAGGCGGGCACCCAGCCGGAGAACGAGCCGAAGAGTGCGCCCGAGTTGAGAGAGCGATGGGCTGTAATCAGGCCGGGAACGAGTACCTTGGCCTCGTCCGCCCCGAGATTGGCGAAGGCCCAGGCCTTGGATGCCAGGTCCATCCAGAGGCACAGCCCGGTAGTCGCCCACAGCATCAGCTGGGCTGCCGGCGAGCGGAATGCGGAGTCGGGTCTGGACAGGCCGTCCGGGGGCGGCGTTTCGCTTCGCTTCTGGGTCTCGGGCATCTTCGGTTCGACCAAGCCGCTAGTGGGCCCGGCCCTGCTCGCGCAGGCGGGCGTATTCGATCGTGTACTTTGCCCACGGCTTGGCCCGCAGGCGGGCAATCGTGATCGGCTTGTGCGTGGCCATGCAGACGCCGTATGTCCGATCGTCGATGCGGTGCAACGCGTCGTCAATCTCTTTCAACAGGGTGCGCTCGTTGTTGATCAGGCCCAGAGTGAACTCCTGCTCCCAGTTGTCCGAGCCGATGTCGGCCATGTGAATGGGCATACTCGACAGGTCGCCCGCCGCCTCGGATCGGCTCCGGCGGAGGGCTTCATTGGTCAGATTGTCCACGTCGCCGACCAGCTCTTGCCGCTTATCGAGCAACAGTTGCCGAAACTCCTGAAGCTGTGCACTCGAGAGGCGTGTCTTGGGGAGCGGGGGTGGCGTGAAGTCTTCCGGCTCCTCCGGTGCGGCGGCTACTTTGCTGGTCCGCGGAGCTTTCTTCTTTGCTGCGTCCCGCTTCGGCTTGGTTCTGGAAGCGGTTGCGGGATTGGATTCGGGGTTTCTGGCCGGTGGTTTCTTTCCGGCCGCCTTCTTGACTTTCTTCTTCTTGGCGGTCCTCTTCTTGACCTGAGCCTTGGCGGATTTCTTCGCAACCGCTGCCTTCTTCTTCTTGGCGGCGACCTTGGGTTTCCGCGGCGCATTCTTGACGGCCTTTTTGGCGGACTTGCCGGTTGCGGCTCGCTTCTTCGCCTTGCTCGCGGATCCAGTCGCCTTCTTGGCACGCGATTGCTTCGCCCTGGTGGTGGTTTTACGCTTGGCCATCCGCGCCTCCCGAACCGACGGCGGTTTTTCGGAGCCCGTTTCGCCTCATGTCCGCCTGGAGCGGACTTTGCGGGCGCAGGAAACAAGTAGAGCGGCTGAAAACGCGGAGACTATAAGCGCGCCCACAAGGGGTGTCAAGGTGCCGGTTCGGCAGGTCGCTTGCGCAGGACGACTTCCACCATGTTACGCCCGCGCAGGGTCCGCGGCAACTGGAACAGCACGTTGTCGGCCGAGTCGCGGGAGACCTGGTCGACGATGGCGTTGTCCACGTAGACCCAGACCTCACGGCCGGCGGTGTCCAGGATGTTGAAGGCCGGCCAGAACCGGGCTCTGTCGGTCCCGTCGATCTCGAACCGGACCAGGTCCGCCTCGGGCCGCAGAACGTAACAGCCCAGCGTTTCGTCGAAGGCGTCGCTTCCGGAGTCGCCCGCCGCAGACAGTGGTAGCTCACCAACCTGGACCTTCAGTTTCGCCGGGCGTACGTAATCATCCACCCGTTCCCGGAGGCTGGGTTCGTCACAGTTGCCGGGAGGCCAGATGCTGAGCAGGCACGACCACCGCCGGGTCGGCGAATCCACCCGGCGTCTGGAGGCCAGCAGGCACACCCTCTGCCGCTCGGAGTCCTGCACCACTGCCATCGTCGGCGCCAGGGCGCTGTCGTGCATCACCACCAGCAGACCCGATCTGTCCGGTGACTGCGGGCGGAGATAGCCGTAAGAGGCGTATGCCCGACCGCTAGTTTCGAAAACGGATTGAGCGAAGCTCTTGACCCGTCCGTCATCCGCCCGGCTCACTACCAGGCCCAACCGGCCGGCATCGAAGCCCGCTGCCTCGTCAGACCAGTCGAATTGGACGTAGACCTGGCCGCTCGGGTAGATGGTATAGGTCCAGCGTGCCGCGGGAGCCACCGGGCTGTCGGGCTCGTCGGTGGGCGGGAAGAGCCACTCACAGACCACTACGACGCGCGCCGGATTGGCCTCCACCACCCGCTGACGGGCGACCACCTTCTCGCCCAGCGTCGCCAGGCCGCTGGAAGCGCCCGGCCTCCACGGCTCGCCCGATTCGGGCAACACTACTGGTGCGGGACCCAGCGTGCCGCCGCTGACCAGGTTGGTCAGGCGGTGCGGGTCGCTGCCGGTGTCGTACCAGTGCACGATCTGCCCGCCGGCAAAGCCCAGCTCGAAACGACCCGCCGCCCCAATATTCCAGCGTCGCCCCTGACGCCGGATGTAGAGCCCCGCGGCGGGGTCTTCAGCCGATCCGAACACGTCTGCGCTGTTGTCCGACAAGAGCAGGTCATCGAGCAGCAGGTCAACCGGCCCGCTGGCTTGCGGCAACGAGAGGCGAATCTCGCGAATGTCATCCAGCGGGGCGTGCTCCGACGCTTCGGTCAGGTCCAGCCGCAGCCCACTCCCGGCGGACTTTGACCCGGGGATGG